>NZ_JBQGAB010000006.1:0-219085 GCF_056542605.1 Ruegeria sp. AB8 | reverse complement strand
GAAACTCGTCCGTTCGTTTCGTTCCCATAGTTCATCTCCTTTGCTGCAATAAATGCTATCAAAGGAGCGGCATCAAACCGCGACACGTCCAAACCTCTCAGAGGTTCGCCGGACGCATCAATGCTTACTAGTGCAAACATAATCGGCGGTGAACTCCGAATAATCTCCCGTTCGAGCTCAGCAACGCTGCCCAAAAGATTGAGCATGAGGTTCCCGGTGGGCGTTGAGGTGTCAAGATTGAGAGCAATGATCTTGAGGCGTGTCCCTCTCTCCTCGAGCCGTTGCCAAATCTCCATAAGGTGAGCCACGGAGAAAGCTAGGGGGTCGAGCTTTGTCACCACAAGGGTGGGTCCCCTTCCCGGAGGAAGGGTAATGCCTCTTCGAACCTTTCTCGCGCCCTCACGTCCACTGAAGAGGCTTGCTCCTCAAAGATGCGTTCGTAACCCTCAGCCTTGTGGTCCCGTAGCTGGGCTTTAAAAGGAACTGAACGGGCCTCACGTTCGATGAGCAAGTCAAAAGGACCAAAGCGAATGTCAAAGATGATCATGGGTCGCTACCTCATTAAATGATGTGCATCAGGAGCGATGTGCGCTCAACTTGGTTTCGCGTCAGAATTAATTCACCCCATTGAAAAATATACACTAAAGGGACTTTCCCGCAGATAGAGAGAGGTGATCATGTGGTGGCCCCACCGGGGGGGGGTATGCGCGGCACGATAAATAATCTCTGGTACTCAGATTTTTTTGCCAAATTATTTGGCCCCCTTGAGGTGTCCCTCACTTGTCCCCCCTGGTCTCTCTTGAAAAGTGAACCGTGGTTCACCTTTGGTCTGTCTTGAGATGTGCACGGTCATGCACTTTTGCTCTGGTCTCACGCTCAGTGGCCGCTGGGTTGTCCCTTAGGGCACGTAGTCGTTCGACCTTACGGAGATCGTCGAAGGTCGCCGCTCGGGTCTCGGGCTTAGGGGCTGCCTTGGACTTCCCTATGGCGAGGACTTCGCGGATTGATGAGCAGCGGTTGAAAAGGACAGCGTGCTGTCTTTTTGCTTTCGAGACACTCATGTAGCGTCGGGCATGGCGTCTGAAGAAAAGGGGGTAGTTGAACTACCCCTTAATGGAAAGAAGGGGGAACCCGTGACCTGCTGCTTTTCTCTCACAGCCTATTGACAATCCTTGTACCACTTCAGTACCACATCAGCAACAACTAGCGGCTGACTTGCCCAATGAAATAAGGGACTTCGCGGAGGTTGGGTTTGCACGAGAGCCATCTCAGGTGCGCCATTTATCTAAATTAGATGTTTCGGGCACATGAGCGAGTAGCGTTTCCGCTGCAAATGCTCTGTTCGAACTCCCAACGTATGCGTGCCTTCATCTAAAAAAAAGAGCGCCCAAAGGCGCTCGTCACTTCGAAATTGTACGTAGTGTTTAGCCGCCCCAGCTGCGAACCTCGCCGCAGTCCATGTGGACAAAATTCGAGCGGTAGTATTTGCCGACGCCCCCCGCGCGGCAGGAAATGGCGGCTTTGGCCATTTGCGAAACCGAGCGTGAAGACAACCGCAAGTCAGCCGCCTGACCCTTCATGTGCAGGGAATTCTTGGCAACGCGGCGGGATTTCGATCGCAGCATCGCGTTAGTCTGAGGGGACCGGTAGCCGGACAACAGCATATAGGGTTCGTTGACATCCAGCAGGTTGTGAGATGCGGCCATGATGTCAATTGTGCGCAGGTCCATGGACTTGGACTGATCGGTACGCCAGTCGCGCATGAAGTGGTTCACTTCCTTGACGGCGTCTTTGATGTAATTGCCGTCAACCCAGTAAATCATGTCGATGCGTTCACCGGTGCGCCCGGAATACATGCGAATGCGGCGAATATCACCGCCGCCGCGAAGGAATCCTGCTGCATTGGAATAGGTCGGTGCGGCTACTACCGCTGTGGCCGCGAACGCACCCAATAGGGCGCGCCGGGTCAAGCCCGAAGCACTGCTCTTGGTCATTTCGTTTTTCGTCCCGTACTAGTTCCTGCCTGCACACGATGTTACGTGCGCCGTATTAATTTTTTCCCATCCCAGATGCGGAAGTTATGACACAGACGGATTCGTCCGCCAAGAAATCTTTCGGATACACCAATTCAAGGGGGAAATATCGGCAGGTTTTTGCGCAACTGATGCAGCGATGCATATATTACAGAAGGTTAGGGAAATCACTTTCCAAGGCGATGCAATCACGCATCAGCAGATGTTAGAAGCGCAGATTTGATGAATTTGTGAATAGACAATCGGGCGGTCCGCCAATCATACTGGCTCGGCGCTGAGTGTATCGGTGCAAAGCATTGAATAACCAAGGCCATCTCATGTTTTCTGTTTTCCGGACCTGTACCAGTATCCTCGCGACCGCCTGTTTCGCAGCAGCAGCGGCCTTTGCCGATTCCGAGACAAACCCACCGACCGCCTTCCGCATGGCGGTTGCCGAGTCGTTGGATTCGGGGTCTTCGCTGGCTGAATACTACAAAACAAACGGGTTTTCGCCGATCTGGGTTGGGCAGACCGAACAGCATGCTGAACGCCGGACTGCTTTGATTAAGGCCCTGTCCAATGCCGCGTTCCACGGGTTGCCGGATGCGCGTTATGATGTCCAGGCTCTGCTGGACCAGATGCGCGCTGCCCGTTCCCAGAGGGACTTGGGTTCAGTCGAAGCGGATTTGAGCCGGGTTTTCCTGCGTTATGCTACGGATATGTACTCGGGCGTGTTGAGCCCTTCACAGATTGACGATGGTTTGGTGCGCGAAGTCGATCGCAGGTCGCCGCAGTTACATTTGCAAGGTGTCGCATCAGCCACAGGGGCGACGTACATAGAACAACTGGTGCCAGAGTCCCTGCAATACCGGTCTTTGCTGAAACAGAAAATGGTCCTTGAAAATCTGGTTGAGCAGGGCGGTTGGGGGCCGACTGTACCAGTTGCAAAACTCGAATACGGTGATACCGGACCCAATGTCATTCGGTTGCGTGACCGTTTGGTGGCTATGGGTTACCTGAGACCAACCGCCAGCCCGGAATTTGATGCCGCAATGCTGGGGGCCGTGCGGGCGTTTCAGACTGCCCATGGGCTCGAAGCGGATGGCGTTGCCGGAAATGGAACCCTGACCGAAATCAACCGTCCGGCCAGCGACAGGCTCAAAGCTGTCTACGTCGCGCTTGAGCGGGAGCGTTGGTTGCCACACTCACGAGGCGCGCGTCATATCTTGGTGAATCAGGCGGACTTCTCGGCGAAGATCGTGGATGAAGGTCAGGTATCATTTGAGACGCGGGCCGTAATCGGCAAGAACACCCATGATCGGCGCAGTCCCGAATTCTCGGACATGATGGAACACATGGTGATCAACCCGAGCTGGTACGTACCACGCTCGATCATCACCAAGGAATATTTGCCAAAACTTCAGTCCAACCCTAATGCGGTCGGTCACATCCAGATCACGGATCGAAGTGGCCGTCAGGTCAATCGTGGCGCCGTGGACTTTACGCAATTCACTGCACGGGATTTTCCGTTCGCGATGCGGCAACCACCCAGCAAAAGCAATGCGTTGGGCCTGGTGAAGTTCATGTTCCCAAACAAGCACAACATCTATCTGCATGATACGCCGCATAAAAACCTGTTTGCCCGCGAGGTTCGCGCTTTCTCGCATGGCTGCATCCGCCTGGCGCAGCCCTTCGAGTTCGCCTATGCCTTGCTGGCCCGGCAGGAAGAGGACCCCAAGGCTTTTTTTCACAGGGTTCTGAATACCGGCAAGGAAACAAAGGTAAACCTCGCGCAGTCGGTTCCTGTTCACATCATCTATCGGACGGCGTATGTCGGTCCAAAGGGTGAAGTTCAGTACCGCCGGGATGTCTACGACCGCGATCGCAAGATCTGGGAGGCTCTGCAAAAGGCAGGGGTGGTCCTGCCGGACGTTCAGGGGTAATCACTGGGGCAAGTCCTGATACAAGGAAGCCCTCTATGCAATTCACAATCAAGCAAATCGCCGAAGCGCTGGACGCCGAATGCCAGGGCGATACCAGCCTGATCGTCTATCGTGCCGCCGAACCCCGAGATGCAGGCGCAGATGATCTGGCCATGGCCATGTCGCCCAAATACGCCGACGCACTGTCCGGCGGGTCGGCAAAGGCGGCGGTTGTGTGGGAAGGCGCGGACTGGCAGGGGATGGGCTTGCAGGCCGCTATCTTTGTGCCGCGCCCGCGGATGGCGATGGCAGGAATTACGGCGATGCTGGACCGAGGCCAGGGGGTCGCTCCGGGTATTCACCCTTCGGCCGTAATCGATTCGACCGCAGAGATTGCCGAAAACGTTTCCATTGGCCCACTTACGGTCATTGGTGCGCGGGCTCGCATTGGGGCCGGTTCAGTTATCGGCGCGCATTGTGTTGTCGGAATGGACGCCGTTCTGGGAGAATCTGCGGTTCTGCGAGAAATGGTCAGCATCGGTGCACGTGCAAGGATCGGTGACCGCTTTGTCGCGCAACCGGGTGCGCGCATTGGCAGCGACGGGTTCAGCTTTGTCACTCCGGAAGTGTCTGGCGTGGAAAACGTTCGCAAAACGATGGGAGATGCGGGGGATGCCAAGGCCCAGAACTGGCTGAGGATCCATTCGCTGGGCGCGGTGGAAATCGGCGATGATGTTGAGGTCGGCGCGAACTGCACCGTTGACAACGGCACCATACGCAACACCGTGATCGGATCGGGTTCCAAGCTGGATAACCTAGTCCACGTGGGACACAACACGCGCGTTGGGCAGGACTGCCTGTTATGCGGGCAGACCGGTGTTTCGGGGTCCGTTGAGATCGGAAATCATGTTGTTCTGGGTGGCCAGACCGGCGTCGTGGACAACATTTTCATCGGGGATGGCGTGATTGCCGGCGGGGGCACCAAGATCCTGTCCAATGTTCCGGCCGGGCGGGTAATTATGGGTTATCCGGGCATAAAAATGGAATCTCATACCGATATCTACAAGGCCCAACGCCGCTTGCCGCGCATGGCGCGTGACGTAGAGGCGCTGAAAAAGGCTGTTTTCAAACAGTCTTCGAGCGATTAAATCACAACCACCGTGATAATCAGAGGACCGATATGAGCATCACCGACCGCGTCATCTCCATCATTGCTGAGCAAGCCGTGCTGGAGCCTTCGGATGTGACGCCCGAAAGTACGCTCGAGGACCTGGGTATCGACAGTCTGGGCCTGGTTGAAAGCATCTTTGCTATCGAGGAAGAGTTCGACATCTCGGTGCCGTTCAATGCCAACGAACCGACGGCCAGCGATTTCGATATCTCAAATGTTGCAGCTATCATTTCAGGTATCGAAAAGCTTGTGTCGGAAAAGGTCTGACTGAGCCTCATGAAACGCGTTGTCATTACCGGGGCGGGCACGATCAACTCGCTGGGCCATTCCGTTCCCGATACACTAGAGGCCATGCGCGAAGGCCGCTGCGGCATCTCTGAACTTGAGTTTCGCGATGTCGATCGTTTGGCTATCAAGATCGGTGGGCAGGTCAGGGGGTTCGAGGCCGAAGGCCGGTTCAATCGCCAGCAAATGTCGCTCTATGATCGGTTTACCCAATTCACATTGACGGCTGCCAAAGAGGCCATCGATCAGTCCGGGATCGAATTTCATGGCGACCTTGCGGCGCGTTCCGGTGTCGTTCTGGGAACGGCCGGTGGCGGTGTTTCCACATGGGACGACAATTACCGGTCAGTCTACGAAGACGGCAAGAACCGTGTTCATCCTTTTGTTGTTCCCAAGTTGATGAACAACGCAGCCGCCAGCCATGTGTCAATGGAGCATAACCTCAAAGGCCCGAGCTTTACCGTTTCGACGGCGTGCGCCTCGTCAAATCATGCTATGGCACAGGCTTTCCAAATGGTTCGCAGCGGGGCTGCGCCCACGATGATCACAGGCGGTTCGGAATCCATGTTGTGTTTCGGGGGCGTAAAGGCCTGGGAAGGCCTGCGTGTGATGTCCAAGGACGCATGTCGACCGTTCAGCGCCAATCGAAACGGTATGGTCCAGGGCGAGGGCGCCGGGGTGTTCGTGTTTGAAGAATATGAACATGCGCGTGCGCGCGGCGCTGACATCCTGTGCGAGGTTGTGGGTTTTGCAATGTCGTCTGATGCATCCGATATTGTCATGCCCAGCAAACAGGGGGCATCCCGTGCGATGGCCGGGGCCCTGGCTGATGCAAAGCTGAACGCGAGCGAAGTGGGCTACATTAACGCCCATGGGACCGGCACCGCCGCCAACGACAAAACTGAATGTGCAGCGGTCGCGGACGTTTTTGGACCGCATGCGGATGATCTTATGATCTCGTCCACAAAGTCCATGCATGGACATCTGATCGGCGGGACCGGAGCGGTGGAACTGCTGGCCTGCATCATGGCTTTGCGGGACGGGATAGTTGCCCCGACAATCGGCTATGAGGAGCCTGATCCGGAATGTGCGCTGGATGTGGTCCCTAATATTGCGCGCGAAGCAAAAGTTGACGTTGCACTCAGCAACGCGTTTGCCTTTGGCGGATTGAATGCAGTCCTGGCATTGAAGCGGATCTGAAGCCAAAATAGCTTACCAACCAAAAACGCCGCCGAAGATTATTCGGCGGCGTCTTTGATTGTTGGTCCGGATGATGTTCAGTTGATTTCCAACTTGTCGAATCCTGCAGTGAACCCTGCCAGAGAAATCTCAATCTCAAGAAGTTGGTTGGGTGCCAGAACCGAGACGACAGACATTTTGGCCGTGCTGCCCGCCTTCATGGCATCGACATCGCCTTGAGTGAACCCAAGCTGGGCCACGCAGCCGATGGGGTTGCAATGGTGGTAGTCATAACGTTTCCCCGGAGCGCCATCGATCGACAAAGCCAGTTGCGCTTGCAACATGATTTCGAGCGGTACAATGACTGTTGCGCCTGCAACTGCTGCGACACCTTCGGGCAATTTGTTGACCGATATCTCCGCAATTGGCTGGCCTTCTTGCCCGGACAGCGTCTGCCGCAGCAAGCAGGGGTCCTTACCTGCTTCTGTTTTGAGGCATCTGATTTCCCAGTCGCCGCTTTGCTCTTTGACGTATTGTTCACCTACGCGCGGACCGGTTTCGCCCAGGTCCAGATCGGAAGCCGCTTCCGTCTGCGGTGTCTCTGCCGGAGTTTGGTCGTCCTGAGATGTTTCCTGCGCGGCTGCGGTGCTGCACCAGAGTGCCGCGGAAACAAGGCTGAAAGACAGGATGTTCTTGATCATGAGTGCCTCGGTTGCGTGATTGAGCTTTTTGCCCGGTCTATCATCGTTAAAACAGGGTGTCAGTCACTAAGCTGCATTATTGGACGGATGTGAACGGATTCTTGCCCATTTGTTCTGTTATTTACAAAGTCCGGGCCAATGGAAAAGGGAGCCGGTGGAGCGGCTCCCTTCCTAGAATTTTCTCCCCGTCGGACTGGCCGACTTATTTATACGCAGACGTTACGAAAGGGGGGCGCACGGGTCAACTGCTAACCTGAATTTTTAATATACTGACCAGTTCATTTTAATGCGGGCCGAAATCAAAAATGCCGTGCCCGAAGGCACGGCCAGTCGACAGGGAGGAAGTCTGCCACCCCGGAGCCTTCGCCCATGAGGCGGCAAATAAACTATCGCAGTCAAAGGTTAACTTTGTATGCTGTCGTGGGATCGGTGATAAGCAAGGCGAATAATTCATGAACAACAGTATTTTCCTGGGTGGCGGTGGCAAGGATTACGCTGAACCGCAGGGCCTGACGCTGAAGTATGCCAACCGACACGGTTTGATCGCCGGGGCCACCGGGACAGGCAAGACCGTTACGCTACAAATTCTGGCCGAAGGTTTCTCTAAGGCGGGCGTGCCTGTGTTTCTATCAGATATCAAAGGTGACCTGTCTGGTCTGGCCTTGTCAGGAAGCCCGGATCACAAATTGCATCAGGCGTTTCAGGATCGCGCGCAACGCATCGAGCTGACTGATTTCGCCTACGCTGCCTGCCCGGTAACTTTCTGGGACCTGTTTGGCGAGCAGGGACATCCGGTCCGAACCACAGTCACCGAGATGGGCCCCTTGCTGCTGTCGCGCCTGATGGAACTGAGCGAGGCACAGGAAGGAATCCTAAACATCGCATTTCGTGTGGCCGACGAAGAAGGGATGCCGCTGTTGGACCTCAAGGACCTGCAGGCTTTGCTGGTCTGGATCGGTGAAAACCGCGCGCAGCTGTCCCTGCGATACGGCAATGTATCTACAGCGTCGATCGGGGCGATTCAGCGCCGCTTGCTGGTTCTTGAAAACCAGGGCGGAACCAAACTGTTCGGAGAGCCAGCGCTGGATCTGGCGGATCTGATGCGAACCGATCAGAACGGGCAGGGGATGGTGAATATTCTGGCCTCGGACAAATTGATGGGCGCGCCTCGACTATACGCAACGTTCCTGCTGTGGCTGCTGAGCGAACTATTCGAAGAACTGCCCGAAGTGGGCGACCCCGAGAAACCCAAACTGGTTTTCTTTTTCGACGAAGCCCATCTGCTGTTCGATGATGCCCCGAAGGTTCTGGTGGACAAAGTTGAACAGGTCGCGCGCCTGATCCGGTCAAAGGGAGTCGGTGTGTATTTCATATCCCAAAACCCGGCCGACATACCCGAGGATATTCTGGGCCAGTTGGGCAACCGCATTCAGCATGCCTTGCGGGCTTTCACGGCACGGGATCGCAAGAACCTGCGGTTGGCTGCGGAAACCTATCGTGAGAATCCCGAGTTCGATACCGAGGAAGCCATCCGAGAGGTCGGTGTGGGTGAGGCGGTAACGTCAATGCTGCAGAAGAAGGGCATACCCGGGATCGTCGAGCGCACATTGATCCGGCCACCGGGGTCACAGCTTGGCCCGATCACGCAAACCGAACGGCAGGCGATCATTGATGCGTCGGGGATGCGGGCAAAATACGATCAGCCCGTCGATCGAAAGTCGGCGTTTGAAATACTTCAGGCCCGGGCCGACGCAGCAGCAAAGGAAGCCGAAGCTGCCGAGGCAGAAGATCTGTTTGAAACACAGACACCTGCCGAGCGCGAGTTTGCCGCGGCCCGCAGATATTCCGGGCAGCGCGTCAGCCGATCCTCTTCCCGCGTTTCGCGGAAACAGGACACGTTTGCATCAGCCATGAGTCAGGCGGTGATCAAGGAACTGAAAGGGACGACCGGCCGTCGCATCGTGCGTGGCATACTTGGCGGGTTGTTTCGCAATCGCTGAGTGAATGCGCCGTTTCTAATTGAGGCGGCGCTGACCTTCCTGTCGGCAGTATGCGTCCGCCTCGGCGACTGACATCTTAGTTGCCGGATAGTCGATGGCCCGATCCCAAATGACCCGGTTCAGAGTATAGAGCTGGCAGGTCACAACCCCTTTTGGTGTTTGGATCTGGACAGGTGTTGTTTCAAGGCTTTCTGGGGACGGAACGCAGGCTGTCATAGCCGCGAGAACAGGCAGAACCAGTGCTGCTTTGGTGGTTGGTGCTTTCATGGTGGAACACAACTTTTCTAGGTTAACATACAAAATCGTTACAGATCGGCGGTTTAAGTGTGAGTGAGTGCCGAACAACAGCCAGAAACCATCTGGCTGATATACCCGTCTAGTCAGTTTTTCCTATCGATGCAACAAACCGCGCCGGATAGCCGGCGCGGTTCACTTAATTGTAAGAAGTTTGAAATTATTTTTCGGGGATCAAACCACGCGGGCTGAATCTAAGAACAATCAATAGAATCAATCCCATGGTAAACAACCGCATATGCGCGGCGCTGTCGATCAGGTGCGCTTTGAGTGCACTTCCGTCAGGCATACCCGCAGTGATCAGATTCATCAGCCACAGACCGATGGGCTCTACCTGAACCCAAAGGAACCAGATCAGGAACGCACCAAGGACGGCGCCAAAGTTGTTGCCCGATCCGCCCACGATCACCATGACCCAGACAAGGAAGGTGAACCGCAGCGGGTTGTAGGTGCCTGGCGTCAGTTGCCCGTCCAGCGTCGTCATCATCGCGCCCGCTATGCCGCAAATGGCCGAGCCCAGAACGAAGATCTGCAGGTGGCGGCGGGTGACGTCTTTGCCCATCGCCTCGGCGGCGACCTCGTTGTCGCGAATGGCGCGCATCATGCGACCCCACGGGCTTTTCAATGCCATCTGCGCCATCCAAAGCAGAACCAGAAGGACAATTAGGAACAGCAAGGAATAGCCAAGTTTAACGGACAGTGTTGAAGCCGTCACCGGGTCCAGTCCGAACCATTCGGCACGGGCAACGAAGCCGGGGTCATTCTGCAGGTCGACCTCATACCCGACCACAGGGGAAGGGCGGGGAATGCCGTAGACGTTCTTGACACCACGCGCCAGCCAGTCCTCGTTCTTCATGATCGCGATTATGATCTCGGCAATACCGAGCGTCGCAATTGCCAGATAGTCCGAGCGCAAACCCAGTGCGGTTTTGCCGATCAGCCAGGCCGCTCCGGCGGCCAGCAGCCCACCAGCAGGCCAGGCCAGCAGCACGGGTAAGTTCAGACCGCCGATATTGCCTGCAACGGCAGGGTCAATCGCCTCGATTGCGGCAACGTTGGGATCGAAGATGGCGCGGTAGATAAAGAAACCAACGACCAGAATACCAATGATTGCCAGGGTCTGTGTGCGCCCCTTGGGCATCTTCTGTGCAACCATCACGGCCGCAACAACGGTTGCGGCCCCCAGCAACAGCGCGAGGATCACGCCAAAGCCACCACCGGACCAGGCTCCCGGCGTTGGCGCGGTCGAAACCAGCACAACAGCCAGCCCGCCCAGCGCAACAAAGCCCATGACGCCGACATTGAAGAGGCCCGCAAAGCCCCATTGCAGGTTCACCCCAATCGACATGATGGCCGAGATCAGGCCCATGTTCATGATCAGGATCGCCGCGTTCCAGCTTTGCGTGAACCCGGTCAGCAGGATCAGAGCGCCAACGACAACAAATAGCAGTGTGTTTTTGACGGGCTCGCTCATATCACTTTCCCCTTGAACAGACCCGTGGGCTTAAACAGCAGCACAATCAGCAGGATCGCAAAGCTGACGGCGAATTTGTAATCGGTGGACAGGAACTGGACCAAGCCTGACGGCTCCAGACTTTCCGGCGCCAGATAGGTCAGTACCTTTTTCCACGCGTAGGTGATCGTCACTTCGGAAAACGCGATGATGAACCCGCCCGCGATGGCGCCCAGAGGGTTGCCAAGCCCGCCTACGATCGCCGAGGCAAAGATAGGCAGTAGAAGCTGGAAATAGACAAAGGGCTTGAAGCTTTTGTCGAGGCCGTAAAGCACACCCGCCGTGGTCGCCAGCGCAGCCACGATGATCCAAGTGATCATCACCACACGTTCAGGGTTGATGCCCGACAGCAGAGCCAGATCCTCGTTATCGGAATAGGCCCGCATCGATTTACCGGTGCGGGTTTTGTTCAGGAACCAGAACAGCAGCGCCACGGCAACAACCGCCACGATCACAGTAATGCCCTGAGAGGTCTTGATCGCCAGCCCTTCTTGCAGGCCGGTCATCGCTTTGAAGTCTCGCGCCGAAACAATGAACCGGGCGCCGTCCGAGAACCTTTGGTCGTCCGGGCCGATGATAAAACGCACAAGCCCATTCATGATGAACATCACGCCCATCGAAACGATCACCAGAATGACCGGCTTGGCCTTTTGTTCTCGGTAAAAACGATAGACCAGCCGGTCGGTGATCAGCACCAGAACGATACAGCCCAAAATGGCAAAGGGCAGGGCCAGCAGAGCGGTCGGCAACGGCCCGAAACTGACCCCGGCGGCCTGCAGGCCCCATGTGACCAGCACGGCAATCATCGCACCAAAGGCCATCGTGTCGCCATGCGCAAAGTTCGAGAACCGAAGGATGCCATAGATCAGCGTCACCCCCAACGCGCCCAGCGCCAACTGGCTGCCATAGGCGATCGCGGGAACAAGGACGAAGTTGGAGAGCGCCACAAAGGCGTTGAGAAAGTCCATTAATTTGCTCCTCCGAATGACGAGCATTTTCCATGCCATTGGGAGATTACGAACTCTCCGACGGTAGAAGTGTGACGAGAACGGACTGAAGACCCGTTCTCCGAGATTGATTTTGTTTGAGCTTTCAAAGACTGTGGTGCTAGAAGATTGGCGATGGCAGCGGAGTGTAGTGGTCGCATTCTCACCCCCCCAAAAAACTCTTACGAACTTCGGGATCGGCCAGCAGTTCCTTGCCCGTGCCGGTATAGGCGTTCCGCCCCTGAACCAGCACATATCCCTTGTCCGCGATCTCCAGCGCCTGACGGGCGTTCTGTTCCACCATCAGGATCGGCAACCCGGTGCGGGAAACCTCGATGATCCGGTCAAACAACTCATCCATCACAATGGGTGAGACTCCGGCGGTCGGTTCGTCCAGCATCAGAACTTTGGGCTGAGTCATCAGCGCACGGCCCACGGCGACCTGCTGGCGCTGTCCACCCGACAGCTCTCCGGCGGCTTGGTTGCGTTTGTCGCGCAGGATGGGAAACAGGTCATAGACCTGCTCCATCGTCTGACTGATGTCGTCGCGCCGGATGAAGGCGCCCATCTCCAGATTTTCTTCCACCGTCATCGAAGTGAAGATGTTCGAGGTCTGCGGCACAAACCCCATCCCCCGGATCACACGGTCCTGCGGGGTGAGGTTGGTAATATCCTCGCCGTCCAGTCGCACCGAACCGGACCGGACGTCCAGCATTCCGAAAACGGCCTTCATTGCGGTCGATTTGCCGGCTCCGTTCGGGCCAACGATCACGGCGATTTCGCCCTTGTCGACGGCGATGGTGCAGTCATGCAGAATATCCGGACCCTTGCCGTAGCCACCCGTCATCGTGTCGCCGATCAGAAAGGGACCACCTTCGACCCTGTGGGTTTCGCCGCTTTTGCTGTGTGCAGGCGTCATGGTGCCGGCACCGCGGGTGTTGGTGATCGAGGCGTCCTTGTTGCCGTGGTCATCCTGATAGGGATTGTCGCTCGTGCCAGCGGTCATGTTTGGGCCTCCAGCTTGTCCTTGTTTTTCAAACCGGTGCCCAGATAGGCTTCGATCACGTGCTCATTGGCCTTGATTTCGTCCAGCGTACCTTCGGCCAGCACCTTGCCCTCGGCCATACAGATGACCGGATCGCAGATCTTGCCGATGAAATCCATGTCGTGCTCGATGACCACAAACGTATAGCCGCGTTCCTTGTTCAGGCGCAGGATCGTGTCGGCGATGGTCATCAGCAGCGTGCGGTTCACGCCCGCGCCGACCTCATCCAGAAACACGATCTTGGCGTCGACCATCATGGTGCGGCCAAGTTCCAGCAGCTTCTTCTGCCCACCCGAAACCTGACCGGCTTTGTGGTCGGCCAGATGCTCGATGGTCAGGAACTCCAGAACCTCGTCGGCTTTCGCGCGCAAAGCGCGTTCCTCATCTGCGATGCGCTTGCGTCCGAACCACGTGTTCCACAGCGATTCCCCTGATTGGGCACCGGGAACCATCATCAGGTTTTCGCGGCAGCTCATCGACGAGAATTCGTGCGCGATCTGGAAGGTGCGCAGCAAGCCCTTGTGAAACAGCTCATGCGGAGGCAGGCCGGTGATGTCCTCGCCGTCCATGAACACTTTTCCGCTTGTGGGGGGCAGTACCCCGGCGATCACGTTGAACAGAGTGGTTTTTCCGGCCCCGTTCGGCCCGATCAGACCGGTGATTGAACCCTTTTGGATTTCCAGCGATGCCCCATCCACCGCATGAAACCCGCCGAAATGCTTATGCACGTCTTCGACGACGATCATATTATCCCCTTGCCGCCCTGTTCGGCGTTCTTGTTGTCCCATCCCCAGAGAAGAGGTGCGGTCTTTTGTCATTGAAACAGCCCGGACACAAGGCCCGGGCTGCTCGATTTATAAGTTGTGCTGAGGCGTCAACGGAAGTTGACTGTCTTGTTTTCGCCGTCGGTCACTTCGATCTCGCGGTAAGAACCAGCGCTCTCGCCGGGGCCGATCAGTTCCACGCCCGAGGCGCCGACATAGTCGATGTCCTGACCTGCAGCCAGCAGTTCCAGACCCTTGGCCAGTTCACCCGGATAGATCTTTTCACCCGGAGCGTTGGCGACGTCCATGATCTTGGCACCGTAGTCGGCCGGGTTGGTCGACCCAGCGGCCTGCATGGCCAGCATGAACAACGCGGCGGCGTCATAGGATTCAGGCGAATAAGGCGACGAGCCGTCGAAGCCACCGGCCTCGGCCATGGCAAAGTACTTCTCGGCACCTTCACCACCCGAACCGGCGATCTGACCGAACGAGCCGTTCAGGTCTGGTCCCACATTCGCGGGCAGCGAGTCACCGATCATGCCGCCGGGCAGACCGAACGTGTCGAATGCACCGCTGTCCAGTGCCGATTGGATGATGCCCAGACCGCCCTGGTCCAGATAACCGGCAACCACCAGAATATCGCCACCTGCCGACGCCAGAGCGCCAACTTCGGCCGAATAGTCGGCTTTGCCGTCTTCGTGCGCCGCAACAATGGTGATTTCACCGCCAGCTGCTTCGAACGAAGTCTGGATCGCGTCCGCCAGACCCTTGCCGTAATCGTTGTTGGTGTAAGTCAGAGCGATCGAGTTGATGCCGCGGTCTTTCAGAATGTCTGCCATCACCTGACCTTCGCGCGCATCCGAAGGTGCGGTGCGGAAGAACAGGCCGTTGTCTTCCATGGTCGACAGACCGGGCGACGTTGCCGACGGCGAGATCATGACCATGCCGTTCGGGATTGCGACGTTCTGCAGGATCGCTCCGGTCACACCCGAGCAGTCGCCGCCGATGATGCCGGCAACGCCATCGGCAATCATGCGTTCGCCGTTCGAGGTGGCCAGACCGTTGTCGATGCAGCCGGTATCGGCCCGGGTTCCGGTGACGGTTGCGCCATCCAAAAGTTTGCCGGATTCCGTGACTTCGGCCATCGCCATTTCTGCGCCGGACCCCATCGCCGGTGCCAGTGATTCAATTGGGCCGGTGAAGCCGAACAGGATACCAAGTTTGACATCTTCGGCCATGGCGGTACCGGCCAGCAAAGCGGTTGCTGCAGTTGCTGTTAGCAGCTTTTTCATAAGGTTACTCCCATATTGGAACGTTAACGTCCGGCCATGACCCTAGGCAAGCAATGCGAAAAAGGAAAGTCCTAACGAAAAAGTGCTTTTGCTTGTCCGAACTCTATTTGTTTTGTTGGGTTTAACCAAAACTTGGGCGTCTGGCCAAAGCAGGAGGGTAATGATGATCAGGGTTTGCGCGATTCTTTCGATGCTGGGGATTGCTGTGACCGCATGGGCGGACGAACTGCAAACCTCGCAAGGCCCGGTAAGTGTCGAGGAAATGGCCACCGGGCTGGATACGCCGTGGGCGATCGGGATCATCTCCGACGACATATTTCTGGTGACGGAGCGAGACGGCGATCTTTTGTACTTCGACGGGGACAGAAAACATCTGGTCTCGGGTGTGCCTGCCGTGATCGCATCGGGGCAGGGCGGTTTGCTGGATGTCACAATCGCACGTGATTTCGCGCGTAGCAGAGAGATTTTCCTTACCTTCTCCAAAGCTCAACAGGGTGGTGCCGGCACAGCGGTCGCGGTGGCGCGTCTTGCGGAAGACGGCAAAAAGCTCACCAACGTCCGCATCATTTTCCAGGCCGTCCCGGGCGGATCAGGAGGCCGCCATTTCGGCTCGCGCGTGGTCGAAGCAACGGATGGCAGATTATTCGTGACGCTGGGCGAGCGTGGGGACCGTCCTGCGGCCCAGGACAGGTCCAATCATCTGGGGACGGTCATCCGGATCAATCGCGATGGCTCAGTTCCCGCAGACAATCCCTTCGTGGGTCAGGCCGCGATACGGCCTGAAATCTGGTCTTACGGCCATCGAAACCCGCAGGGCGCAGGGCTTGACGCCCGGGGCCGTTTGTGGGTGTCGGAACATGGGGCCAAGGGTGGTGACGAGGTCAATCTGGTTCAGCCCGGCGCCAATTACGGTTGGCCCGTTATCTCGTACGGTGTTCACTATTCCGGTCAGAAGATCGGTGAAGGCACGTCGAAGCCGGGTATGAAGCAGCCCGAACATTACTGGGACCCCTCCATCGCCCCTTCGGGATTGCTTGTCTATTCCGGCAAAATGTGGCCCAAGTGGAAGGGGGATATCTTTGTCGGGTCGCTCAAGTTTGACTATATCGCGCGTCTGGCAGGTTCTCCGCTGCGCGAGGTGGAACAGATCAAAGGCCCCATGACCGAGCGTGTGCGGGACATCGTCGAAGGTCCCGATGGGGCAATCTGGTTCATTTCCGTGGGGCAGGGCGCGGTTTACAGGATGTCACGCTGAGAGCGCCAACCGCGCGGCCCTTAAACCGACAACCGCCCGCTTTGCGTTCCGCGCTCACGATAAGGGGTCGTGTTGTAGTGCGCCCGGTAGCATTTCGAGAAATGCGAAGGGCTGGCAAAGCCGCAGGCGAGTGCCACGTTAATGACGCTCATATCCGTCTGCATCAGCAGGTTGCGGGCCTTGTGAAGACGCAGTTCCATATAATACCGCTTGGGTGATCGGCTTAGGTAGCGACGGAACAGACGCTCCAGCTGGCGGGTCGACATGCCGACTTCTTTCGCCAGAATCGAAGGCGAAATCGGCTCTTCGATGTTTTTTTCCATCATCAGAATGACCTGACTCAGCTTGGGGTGCCGCACACCGATCCGTGTCGGGGTCGACAGCCGCTGCGTATCCTGATCTGTGCGGATCGATGAATAGATCATCTGGTCGGCCACGGCGTTTGCCAGATCCTCACCGAATTCATCAGCGATCAGCTTGAGCATCAGGTCGATGGACGAAGTACCGCCTGCGGTCGTCATGCGATTGCCGTCGATCAGGAACACCGATTTGGTCAGTTCCACTTCATCGAACTCCTCGATGAAACTGTCGGAGTTTTCCCAGTGGATCGTCGCCCGTTTTCCGTCCAGAAGACCGGCCTTTGCCATCGTGTAAGCCGCTGTACACAGCCCGCCGACCTTGAGCCCTCGGCGTGCCTCGCGACGCAACCAGTTCAGCACTTTTTTCGTGGTTGCGGACTGAACATCGACACCGCCGCAGATCAGGACAACCTCGTCGCGCCGCAGTTCGATCAGGTCGGCGTCCAGTTTGAAGGTTGTTCCGGCGGAACAACTGACGGTCTCACCGCCTTCGCCCACCAGTGACCACGTATAAAGCTGGCGACCGGCCATGCGGTTGGCGATCCGCAGGCTGTCCAGCGCGGACGCAAAGGACAAAAGTGAGAATTTGTCCAGCAAAACGAAAACAAAGTTTTGCGGATTGGACGCAGTGTCTGGCACCGTGACAACTTGGCGTTGCTCTTTCATGGCGTGATGTCCTTGATTCGGCGCCGGGTGATCGTTTTCCCGGCGTCAGCTTTATCAGTCACCATGACCAAAGCTTGTTTGCGGCGTCAAGGGGCGCAAATGGGATATGGTCACTCTTCAATACATTTTGTATAGAGGCGACCTGACTACTTCAGCGGAGATCAAAGCTATGACAGAATGGCAAAAAACGGACTGGCGCAACAAGCCACGGGTTCAGATGCCAGACTATACCGACGCGGCCGCCCTGGCCAAGGTCGAGGCCCAGCTTTCGCAGTATCCCCCGCTGGTTTTTGCCGGTGAGGCGCGGCGCCTCAAGCAACATCTGGGTGCCGCCGGTCGCGGCGAAGCCTTCCTGCTGCAGGGCGGGGATTGTGCTGAAAGTTTTGAACAATTCAGCGCGGACGCGATCCGCGACACCTTCAAGGTGATGCTGCAGATGGCGATGGTTCTAACCTATGGTGCAAAGGTGCCGGTGGTCAAAGTCGGCCGCATGGCCGGCCAGTTCGCCAAGCCGCGCAGCGCCCCGACCGAGGTGATGGATGGCGTCGAACTGCCCAGCTATCGTGGTGACATCATCAACGAATTGGCCTTCACGCCCGAGGCGCGGATTCCGAATCCGGACAAGATGCTTCAGGCCTACACGCAGGCGGCGGCCACGCTGAACCTGTTGCGCGCATTTTCGACCGGCGGATTCGCGGACATGAGCCGTGTCCACTCCTGGACACTGGGCTTCACCGACAAACAGGATGTCCAGAAATATTCCGAGATCGCGGATCGTATTCAGGACACCATCGATTTCATGGGCGCAGCCGGGATCACGGCGGATACAACGCATGAGTTTTCGACGGTTGAGTTCTACACCAGCCACGAAGGGCTGTTGCTGGAATATGAAGAGGCCCTGACGCGGCTTGATTCCACGTCCGGCAACTGGCTGGCTGGCTCCGGTCACATGATCTGGATCGGCGACCGCACCCGTCAGCCTGACGGTGCGCATGTCGAGTTCTGCCGTGGCGTTCAGAATCCGATCGGACTGAAATGCGGCCCGACCACAACGGCCGAAGACCTCAAGGTTCTGATGTCGAGGCTGAACCCGGAGAATGAAGAAGGCCGCCTGACCCTTATTGCACGCTTTGGTGCGGGTAACGCGGGCGAGCATCTGCCGCGCCTGATCAAGGCCGTCAAGGAAGAGGGCGCCAAGGTGACCTGGGTCTGCGATCCGATGCACGGCAATACGATCAAGTCGGCCACGGGCTACAAAACCCGCCCGTTCGACTCGGTCCTGCGCGAAGTGCGCGACTTCTTCGGTGTGCATCAGGCCGAGGGCACCATCCCCGGCGGCGTTCATTTCGAGATGACAGGTTTGGACGTGACCGAATGCACCGGTGGCGTGCGGGCCGTGACCGAAGAAGACCTGTCAGACCGCTATCATACCGCCTGCGACCCACGCCTGAATGCGTCCCAGTCGCTGGAGCTGGCGTTCCTGGTCGCTGAGGAACTGACCAACCTCCGCCGCGACCGCGTTAAGCGCGAAGCCAGCTGATAGTGCTTCCCAGAAAAGCAGAACGGCGGGCCATGGTGCCCGCCGTTTTCATTTGATCGGATTAGTTCAATCCTTTCGCGAAACGACAAGCCGCAAATGAGAGGCGGGGTGTTTGAACCCTTCTTGTTTCTCGGCAAACCCCTCGGCCAATTGTTTCTGTACGTTTTGGGGGGCTTGGATTTCGGAAACAGCGCGGATCCGACTTTCCTTGATCGCAAAACGTCTGGGGGTGGCACCAATGGTGCCGTCGCTGACCATCACGCCCAGTATCCGGCTGACATCGCCCAGATCGCTTCTCAGTGGCAAAAGGATCATGCGTGCCTGCAAACGCGCGCTGCCCAAACGTCCTTTTGAGAGCAGGTCCATCTCTGCCAGCGCGGGTTCCGAAAAAACCCGTTCCAGAACTTCGGTAATCTGCCGCCTCGCAGAGGCCTCGAAAAATGCGGTAAGGGGCATGCCGCGGACTTCCATGCCAGCCAGTTTGGTCTGATGGCTGCCTGCAAGGCGGAACCGCGCCAGACCGGGGGCGATACGTTCAAGAACAAAGGTGTATTCCAGAATATTCTCAAGTCCGCGCGGGTCGATCTGTGACCGCATCGGAACGCCGTCACCGGTTAAAAGAGCCGTCCAGTAGGCTTCGGCCTGACGGATCGGAGTAAGACTGCGCCCACTGTCAAAACGATCCATTGCAACGATCTTTCCAAATTTGGACCCGGAACCATTCCCGAAAAGAGACTTCACTTTCGTCACCCCGTACCAATCAAACGCCATTTTCATAAAATGCTACGCATTACGGCCATAGGCGTTCCAACAACCATGAAAGGAAGATTGGCACGGGTTAACTCAATTTTGGAGGAATTCTTTAACGAATGGTTAACTTCCGGGAGTTCACGCAATCACAGCAAGGTCTTGCCCTGTGGCGGTCTATGGCATTAGGTGCGGCAAGCACGCAGGAAATGGCATCGACAGAAAGGGCAGGCATGATCAGATCCATGACCGGATTTGCCTCGGGTAAGGGGGCTTTCGGGCCGCATAGCTGGACGTGGGAGCTCCGCAGCGTGAATGGCAAGGGTCTGGACATGCGCCTGCGCCTGCCGGATTGGCTGACCGGATTGGAAGCCGCCTTGCGGGGGGAACTGTCCAAATCTCTTAGCCGCGGCAATGTGACTTTGTCGTTGCGGCTGAGCCGCGAAGAAACGGCACCAGATCTTGTGCTGAATGAAACCGCGATGGAATCGGCATTGGATGCGCTGGCTCGAACAGAAAACATGGCTGCAGCGCGTGGCTTGACGCTTGCGCCATCCTGTGCCGCAGATTTGCTTGCGTTGAAAGGCATGATGGAAGCGGGCAATGATACGGACGATGCCGCGCCTTTGGTCGCACATCTTCAGTCTGAATTTCCTGCACTTCTGGGCGCCTTTATCGACATGCGGCGGGCCGAGGGGAAAGCGTTGGCCGGTATACTTGACGGGCAACTGGATCAGGTCGCGGCGCTGACAGCTCAGGCGGCTGAGTTGGCCGAAAAGCGCAAAGGCAAGGCTGCCGAGGCGTTGCAGGAGAACCTGGCCCGCGTTCTGGACAACGCTCAGGGTGCGGACCCGGACCGCGTCGCGCAAGAGCTTGCGCTGATCGCCGTTAAGGCGGACATCACCGAAGAGATTGACAGACTGGGTGCCCACGTGATCGCCGCCCGCACTTTGCTGGCGCAGGACAGTGCGGTAGGACGCAAGCTGGATTTTCTGATGCAGGAGTTCAACCGCGAGGCCAACACCTTGTGTTCCAAGGCGCAAAGCGCGGAGCTTACCGCCGTAGGCCTCGAACTTAAGGCTGTGATAGATCAAATGCGCGAACAAGTGCAAAACGTGGAATAAGATCGGAGCGTAAGGATATGGCGGATAGACGAGGCCTTCTTATCATTTTGTCCTCGCCATCGGGCGCGGGCAAATCCACGCTGGCCAAACGGTTGATGAGTTGGGACACAGAGCTGGAGTTTTCAGTTTCGGCAACAACCCGCGCGCCGCGACCGGGCGAAGAACACGGGCGCGATTACTATTTTTTAAGCGAAGACACGTTTCGTCAGCAGGTTTCAGACGGTCAGATGCTGGAACATGCGCATGTTTTCGGAAACTTCTATGGCTCTCCCGCAGGTCCGGTTCGCGAGTCGATCAACAGTGGCAAGGATGTCCTGTTCGATGTCGACTGGCAGGGTGAGGTGCAGATCCGGAACTCGGATCTGGGCAAACATGCGCTTTCGATCTTTATTCTTCCGCCTTCGATTCCGGAATTGCGACGCAGGTTGGAAAGCCGGGGGCAGGACAGTGAAGAAGTGATCGCCAAACGGATGCTCAAAAGCTGGGACGAAATCAGCCATTGGGGGTATTACGATTACGTGCTGATCAATGACGATCTGAATGCAACCGAAGAAAAGCTGAAGACGATCGTCAGCGCCGAGCGAATGCGCCGCATTCAGCAACCCGCGTTGCAGGATCATGTGCGGACATTGCAAAGTGAGTTCGAGGGTTTGTCATGACCATCTACGCATTGGGCGAACACACACCGCAACTTCACGAGGATACCTGGGTTGCGCCCGACGCCAATTTGATTGGGAAGGTCGTGCTGGAGCAAGGCGCCTCGGTCTGGTTCGGCTGCACCATCCGCGCCGATCACGAGGAAATTCGCGTGGGTGCGGGCAGCAATGTGCAGGAAAACTGCGTCATGCATATCGACGCCGGTTTCCCGCTGACCATCGGGGCCAATTGCACCATTGGCCACAAGGTCATGCTGCACGGCTGCACAATCGGTGAGAATACCTTGATCGGGATGGGTGCCATCGTTCTGAACGGGGCCAGGATCGGCAAGAACTGCCTGATCGGGGCCGGGGCGCTGATCACCGAAAACAAGGAGATTCCGGACAATTCCCTAGTCATGGGATCGCCCGGAAAGGTCGTGCGCCAGGTGGATGAGGCGACGGCGCAGCGGCTTACACTCAGCGCGCTGCACTATCAGGACAATATGCGGAAATTTCGTGAAACCCTGAAGCCGATTTCATAGGCCTTTTGAAGAGACAAGTAGAAAGGCCGCGCAATGGCAGAAGATCAGCTAAACGAATTTGTTTCGGCCATTCCCATGCCAGCATTGATGGTCGACCAGACAGAGCGGATCGTTGCTGCCAACACTGATGCCATAACTCTGTTGGGCCGCAACATTCATGGCCGGCATTTCGCAACCATCCTGCGGCAGCCTCAGGTTATCGAAGCGATGGAGCAAAGCCTGAGCACGAAAGGGGCCGCGAGAACAAAGCATCTGTCCAACGACGGTGCGCAGGACACCACGTTCGAGGTTCAGTGCAGATACGTAAACGGGGTCGGTGCCGTTTCCGGCGGAGCAGTTTTGGCCATCTTTCAGGACGTGAGCCATCTGGAACAGGCAAGCCAGATGCGGCGGGACTTTGTAGCCAATGTCAGTCACGAGTTGCGCACCCCCTTGACCGCCCTGATGGGGTTCATTGAAACACTGCGTGGCCCGGCCCGAAAGGATGAGGCCGCGCGGGACCGGTTCCTGCAGATCATGATGGATGAGGCGAACCGGATGAACCGTCTGGTGGGCGATCTGTTGTCGCTAAACCGGGTCGAGAGCGAGGAACGTATCCGGCCAAAGGAAGCAGTGGACCTGACGGGGCTGTTGCAATCAACGATAAACACGCTGCGCCCGCTGGCAGAGGATGTGCAAGTCGCTTTGTCTCTGAACGCGCCGCCGGATTCCGTGTCGCTGCCGGGTGATGCCGATCAACTGCGTCAGGTCTTCACCAACCTTATCGAGAACGCCATCAAATACGGCAGCAGCGGCGGCGTCGTTGATGTCACGCTTGAGCTTTTGGAGCGTGACGCGACCGTACGTGGCCCGTCTGTGCGTGTTCAGGTGGCGGACAAGGGGCCAGGTATCGACTCAGTACATTTGCCCCGGCTGACGGAACGGTTTTATCGGGCCGACAGCCACCGGTCACGTCAGTTGGGGGGGACGGGACTTGGGCTGGCGATTGTAAAACACATCGTCAACCGGCATCGCGGCCGGTTGCGTGTGGAAAGCGAATTGGGGCAGGGCACAACGTTCACTGTGATCCTTCCCATCGGACACAGCGAAACCTGAAACCTGCTCACGGAAGCCTTGCGGCAAATGCATGACAGCTTTGCGCAAAGTTATGCAACTTTCCTCCGGCTTGTCATGAAACTGTTACACACCTGTCACAAAAGGCTTACGCGCGCCTCTTAGGGGTTCGCCCAAGATCATCATGGGGATGATCACTACATATCTTTGTCAAGGAGACTGAAATGTCCTTTGTAAAACTGTCGGCTTCTGCACTGGCCATCGCGGCCGTTTCGGCGACTACTGCTGCTGCGCGTGATCAGGTACAGGTTGCCGGTTCGTCAACCGTGCTGCCTTACGCTTCGATCGTTGCTGAAGCCTTCGGTGAAAACTTTGACTTCCCGACACCGGTTGTTGAATCGGGCGGTTCCTCGGCGGGTCTGAAGCGTTTTTGTGAAGGTGTTGGCGAAAACACCATCGACGTTGCAAACGCGTCGCGCCAGATCCGCGAAAAGGAAATCAAGGCCTGTGCCGACAAGGGCGTGACTGACATCATCGAAGTTCAGATCGGTTATGACGGCATCGTTTTCGCATCCGACATCAACGGCAACTCGTTCGAGTTCACGCCGGAAGACTGGTACAAAGCCCTGTCCGCTCAGATCGTCGTTGACGGTGAACTGGTCGACAACCCGAACAAAACCTGGGCCGACGTGAACCCGAACTTCCCGGCACAGCCGATCGCAGCCTTCATCCCGGGCACCAAGCACGGCACCCGTGAAGTGTTCGAAGACAAGGTGATCCTGGCCGGTTGTGAGCATCTGGGCGACTTCGACGTCTACAGGGCTTCCAACGGCGACGATAAGAAAGCCGCTGAAAAAGCCTGTATCGCGCTGCGTACCGACGGCGTTTCGGTCGACATCGACGGCGACTACACCGAAACACTGGCCCGTATCGAAAGCAACAAGGACGGCATCGGCGTCTTTGGTCTGGCGTTCTATGAGAACAACACCGACAAGCTGCAGGTCGCGACTATGTCCGGCATCGTTCCTTCGACCGAGTCGATCGCATCTGGCGAATACCCTGTTTCGCGCCCGCTGTTCTTCTACGTGAAGAAGGCCCACATCGGCGTGATCCCCGGCCTGAAAGAGTATGCCGAGTTCTTCGTCGCTGACGAGATCGCGGGCCCCGATGGCCCACTGGCAGAATACGGCCTGGTATCCGACCCCGAGCTGGTCAAGGTACAGGAAACCGTAGCCAACGAAACTGTTCTGGGCGGCGGTTCCTAAATATTCATATGAACGGAACCGGGGCGTTTTCTTCGCGTCCCGGTTCCTTTTGACTCCTACTCTGCAATCATTACGGAGTTCTCATGGCGCTATCCTGGCTGTTGGTTATCCTGCTTGCACTGGCAGTGATTGGATTTTCCGCGGGCCGGTCCCGTGCATTGGCGAGCGCGGCTGGAGAGGCCCGTGATTTGCATTCTCTGCCATCATACTATGGCTACAACGTTGCTCTGACCGCGTTGGTTCCGGCATTGGGTGTGCTGATCATCTGGCTGCTGGTGCAGCCGATGATCGTGAACAGCACTGTTTCCGGCCTTATTCCTGATCAAGCGATCCCCGAGGGTTCAGATCGCGGCCTAGTCATGAGCGAGGTCCGCCGGGTCGCATATGGACTGGATGGCGCTGTGGCCAGTGGCGCGATGGCTGAGGCGCAGGCCCGGGATGGCAATGCCGATATCGAAGCCCTGACCAAAACGCTGAAAGAGTCCGGACAGGTTCTGACGCAAGACATCACACAGCCAATTTTGGTGGCAGCGCAGAAGTACCGCAGCATGACGTCAACCGGGAAGGTGGCAATGCAGGTCGTCGTTCTGGCGATTGCTCTGTTTGGTGCCGCTTTTGCCTATATCAGAACGCACAAGGATTTCCGGGCTCGCAATGTGGTCGAGCAGGGGGTTCTAGCGCTGTTGCTGCTCGCCGCGTCGATTGCAATCCTGACAACCGTCGGCATCGTTCTGTCGATGTTGTTCGAGACTATGAACTTCTTCCAGCTGCATTCCTGGAAAGACTTTTTCCTGGGAACCACCTGGGCCCCCAACTTCCGTGGCGGAAGTGAGCTGTCGATTCTGCCGCTGCTCTGGGGCACGCTATACATCTCGCTGATTGCGCTGCTGGTTGCTGTGCCGATCGGTCTGTTCGCCGCAATTTACCTGTCGGAATATGCATCCGGTGCGACCCGGTCGATTGCCAAACCTCTGCTCGAAATTCTGGCCGGTATCCCGACCATCGTTTACGGTTTGTTTGCCTTGCTGACGGTTGGTCCCGCGCTTGTTTCCCTTTTTGGTGATGGTGGCGCTTTGGGGGTGGGCTGGATGGCCAGTTCCAACGCGGTTCTGACGGCCGGTCTGGTGATGGGGATCATGCTGATTCCGTTCGTGTCCTCGCTGTCTGACGACATCATCAACGCTGTACCGCAATCCATGCGTGACGGTTCTCTCGGCCTTGGGGCCACGCATTCGGAAACCGTGCGCAATGTGATCCTGCCCGCAGCGCTGCCGGGCATCGTCGGGGCAATTCTGCTGGCCGCCAGCCGTGCCATTGGTGAAACGATGATCGTTGTGATGGCCGCTGGTGCGATTGCAAAGTTCTCGGGCAACCCATTCGAAGCGATGACCACCATCACCACGCGGATCGTCAGCCAGTTGACAGGTGATACCGACTTTGCCAGCCCTGAAACGCTGGTCGCGTTCGCGCTGGGTCTGACACTCTTTGTGATCACGCTGGGCCTGAATATCCTCGCCCTCTACATCGTACGCAAATACCGGGAGCAGTACGAATGACCGATTTGTCCCAATCGCCCGCCTCCGCACCTGCGGCCAAGCCCAAAGGCGGCTCTCTGTTCGAGCAGGATGCCCGAACCAAGCGTCGGAACGCGGCCGAATCCCGTTTCAAGATTTACGGGATCGCGGCAATCAGCGTCGGGCTGCTGATGTTGGTTGTGCTGGTGACGAATATCGTCACCGCCGGAACCGGCGCCTTTCAGCAAACCTATGTCGAGCTGGACGTGGACCTGCTGGAAAGCAAGCTGGACAAAAAGGGCAACCGTAACATTGACGAAATCAAGAAAGTGTCGACCTTCGGATACGCACCGCTAATTTCGGCTGCGCTGGAATCCGAAGTTGAAAAGCTAGGCATTCAAACAGACCTGAAGCCTAAGGAAATGGGGAAGATCCTGTCCAAGGCGGCGCAGGCAGAATTGCGGAACTACGTCATCGCAAACCCGAACAAGATCGGCGAAACGGTCAGCTTTCGCTTTCTGACCAACAGCCGCGTTGACGGCTACCTTAAGGGGCGCGTAAGTCGCGAGTCGATCGTGAACGACAAAAGCATCTCGGCTGAACAGCTGGATCTTGTCGACCAATTGCGCGATGCCGGTGTTCTATACAAAGCCTTTAACCCTGACTTCATTTTCGGCGCCGATGCGTCCGACCAACGGCCCGAGGCGGCAGGGATCGGCGTCTCAATGCTGGGTTCGCTGTTCATGATGTTCGTCGTGCTGGCGCTGGCATTGCCGATTGGTGTTGCAGCCTCGATCTATCTCGAGGAATTCGCACCGCAGAACCGCCTGACCGATATTATCGAGGTGAATATCTCGAACCTTGCTGCCGTTCCGTCCATCGTGTTCGGTATCCTGGGTCTGGCCGTGTTCATCAACTACATGCACCTGCCAACGTCCGCTCCGCTGGTTGGCGGTCTGGTGCTGACGCTGATGACTTTGCCGACGATCATCATATCGACCCGAGCGTCGCTGAAGGCCGTGCCGCCGTCGATCCGCGATGCAGCGTTGGGGGTAGGGGCCTCAAAAATGCAAGCGGTGTTCCACCATGTTCTGCCCTTGGCCGCACCCGGTATTCTGACCGGAACCATCATTGGTCTGGCGCAGGCGCTGGGTGAAACGGCTCCGTTGCTTCTGATCGGGATGGTGGGCTTTATCGCCTCGAACCCGCCCGACGGAATCGTTGCGGGCTTCCTGTCCCCGAACTCGGCCATGCCGGCTCAGATCTACGAATGGTCCAAGCGCGCCGACCCGGCCTTTTACGAACGCGCATGGGGGGGCATCATCATTCTGTTGATCTTCCTCGTCACAATGAACACGATTGCGGTCATCCTGCGCCGCCGCTTTGAACGCCGCTGGTAAGTGGAGGCAAAAATGAACGACATGACACGAGTGGAGAGAACCGTGGACTCCGAAGAAATCAAGATCGCCGCGAAAAACGTTCAGGTCTATTACGGCGATGCCCACGCCATCAAGGACGTGAACGTGGAGATCGAAGACAAGAAGGTGACGGCCTTCATCGGCCCGTCGGGGTGCGGCAAATCCACCTTCCTGCGCTGCCTGAACCGGATGAACGACACGATCGACATTTGCCGTGTCGAAGGTGATATCCTGTTGGATGGCGAAGACATCTATGACAAGCGTGTTGACCCGGTGCAGCTGCGCGCCAAAGTGGGGATGGTGTTCCAGAAGCCCAACCCGTTCCCCAAGTCGATCTACGACAATGTCGCTTACGGCCCTCGCATCCACGGCCTTGCCAAGAACAAGGCAGAACTGGATGAGATCGTTGAGAAATCCTTGCGCCGGGGTGCGATCTGGGATGAGGTCAAGGACCGGCTGGATGCCCCGGGCACAGGTCTGTCCGGTGGTCAGCAGCAACGCCTGTGCATCGCCCGCGCCGTCGCGACCGAGCCCGAGGTTCTGCTGATGGACGAACCCTGTTCGGCGCTGGACCCGATTGCAACGGCGCAAGTCGAGGAACTGATCGATGAGCTGCGCGCGCAATATTCTGTGGTGATCGTGACCCATTCGATGCAGCAGGCTGCCCGTGTAAGCCAGAAGACCGCTTTCTTCCATTTGGGCAACCTGGTCGAGTTTGGCGAAACCGGCCAGATCTTCACCAACCCGGTGGATCCCCGAACGGAAAGCTACATTACAGGCCGGATCGGCTGAGCACAGGTAACCAGATATGACCGAACAACATATTGCATCCGCATTCGACCGCGACCTTGAAACGATCCAGGCCCACATCATGAAGATGGGCGGTCTGGTCGAGGCCGCAATCATGAGCTCGGCCCGCTCGCTTGAGACGCGCGACGAGGAACTGGCGCAGCAAGTCCGGCAGGGCGACAAGGCCATTGACGCGCTTGAAGAACTGATCAACGAAGAAACCGCGCGTCTGATTGCGCTGCGGTCCCCGACGGCCGGCGATCTGAGGCTGGTGTTGTCGGTCCTGAAGGTTTCGGCCAACCTGGAACGCATTGGCGATTATTCCAAGAACATCGCCAAGCGTACCACGGTTTTGGTCAACGCAGGCGAGATCAACGGAAGCGCTGCGGCTCTGCGCCGTATGGCGCGCGAGGTCGAGCGTATGCTGCGGGACGCCCTGGATGCCTATATCCAGCGCGATGCCGAACTGGCGGCTGACGTGATCGAACGGGACGAAGAGGTGGACCAGATGTACAACGGTCTGTTCCGCGAATTCCTGACGTTCATGGCCGAGGATCCGCGCAATATTTCATCCTGCATGCATTTGCATTTCATCGCCAAGAACATCGAGCGTATGGGCGACCATGTCACTGCAATCGCTGAGCAGGTTGTTTATCTCGTTACCGGTGAACGACCCTCCGAGGCGCGGCCCAAGGCTGATATCACCTCGCAAACCTTCTAGGAGATCGCGATCATGTCCGCTGATCAGCCCACAGTTCTGGTTGTCGAGGATGAACCCGCGCAGCGCGAAGTGCTGGCCTACAATCTTGAAGCAGAAGGGTTTCGCGTCTCAAAAGCCGCCAACGGTGACGAAGCCCTGCTGCTGGTCGATGAGGATAGCCCGGACATCATCGTGCTAGACTGGATGATGCCACATCTCAGCGGGATCGAAGTTTGCCGGCGTCTGAAAACCCGGCCGGATACGCGCTCCATTCCGATCATCATGCTTTCGGCCCGTACGGAAGAGGTGGACAAGGTGCGTGGGCTGGAAACCGGCGCGGATGACTATGTGGTCAAGCCGTATTCAGTCGTCGAACTCATGGCACGGGTGAGATCCCAACTGCGGCGTGTGCGTCCGGCGACAGTTGGTCTGCGGCTGGAGTATGACGATATCGTTCTGGACTCCGAGACACACAAAGTCAGCCGCAACAGCAAACCGCTGAAACTTGGCCCGACCGAGTTTCGCCTGCTCAGCACTTTCATGGAAAAGCCAGGCCGGGTCTGGAGCCGCGAGCAATTGCTGGACCGGGTCTGGGGGCGGGACATTTATGTCGATACCAGAACAGTTGACGTGCATATCGGACGCCTGCGCAAGGCTTTGACACAGCATGGGGGCGACGATCCGGTGCGCACGGTACGTGGTGCTGGCTACGCCTTGGGCTGAACAAGGGGTAGGGCGGCCCGGTCAGAAACTATGCGATTCACTCATGGGTGATTGCTAAACTCTTGCTGTCTTTTGCCAGCGCTCCGGGTTATTTTGCCGCGAAGCCGACTGAGCGGAGAATGATCATGAACGCCCCGACCCCCAAACCCACCTTGCGCGCCAAGGATACCCCGGATCTTGGTAAATTTGCCTGGGATGATCCTTTTCGCCTGTCTGATCAGCTGAACGAAGACGAACGCATGATTGCGGACAGCGCCCGTGCTTATGCTCAGGAAAAGCTGCAACCCCGGATTACGCAGGCGTTCGAGGAGGAAAAGACAGACCCCGAGATTTTTCGCGAAATGGGCGAAATGGGTTTGCTGGGCACCACGATTCCCGAAGAATATGGCGGGATCGGTGCCGGCTATGTCTCGTACGGGCTGGTGGCGCGTGAAGTCGAGCGTGTGGATTCCGGCTATCGATCGATGATGTCGGTGCAAAGCTCACTGGTGATGTATCCGATCTATGCCTATGGCAGTGAAGAACAGCGGCAAAAATACCTGCCCAAGCTGGCCAGCGGAGAGTGGATTGGTTGTTTCGGTCTGACCGAGGCGGACGCGGGTTCGGACCCGGCAGGCATGAAGACCCGCGCTGAAAAGATCGATGGCGGCTATCGGTTGACCGGCAGCAAGATGTGGATTTCCAATGCACCGATCGCGGATGTGTTTGTTGTCTGGGCCAAATCCGATGCGCATGACGGCAAAATTCGCGGTTTTGTGCTTGAAAAAGGCCTCAAGGGTCTGAGCGCCCCTAAGATTCAGAACAAGCTGAGTCTGCGCGCATCAATTACCGGTGAAATCGTTCTGGATGGCGTAGAGGTTGGTGAAGACGCATTGCTGCCCCATGTTCAGGGTCTGAAAGGTCCATTCGGCTGTCTGAACCGCGCAAGATACGGCATCAGCTGGGGGGTCATGGGGGCTGCTGAATGCTGCTGGCATGGCGCGCGCCAGTATGGACTGGACCGCAAGCAATTCAATCGTCCCTTGGCGCAAACGCAATTGTTCCAGCGTAAACTGGCTGACATGCAAACCGAAATCGCGCTGGGGCTGCAGGCCAGCCTGCGGGTCGGACGCCTGATGGACCAGGCCGAAGCTGCGCCGGAAATGATTTCGATCGTGAAGCGCAACAATTGTGGCAAAGCTCTGGATATCGCGCGTCTGGCACGCGACATGCACGGTGGCAACGGTATCTCTCTGGAGTTTCACGTTATTCGCCACATGGTCAATCTGGAGACCGTGAATACCTATGAAGGCACTCACGATGTCCATGCATTGATCCTGGGGCGGGCCCAAACCGGCTTGCAGGCGTTTTTCTAAGCGCCGGAATCCGAGTGCAGTAATTGGCACTGTAGTGACACGGCGAGCATTCTGCCACTCGGCTGCTATTTGGCAGCTGGGTGGTTGCCGTCGCTAAGATTTTATTCAGAGGTTCGTGAGTTGACGTAAACTTGACTGTCAATTTTAAAGGATACACAGATACGCATAATCGGTATTATGGTAATATACAGGTTTCTACGCCCGTGGTGACACCTTGCTAACTGGCAGCAATCCGAAATTAAAACAATTTGTTAGCAGAATTTTCTAACCTTGTTTGACAGCCTTCCGCATCAGGCCTTCCTGTGCGACAGACGCCACAAGTTCGCCATTCTGAGAAAAGATCGAACCGCGGTTAAAACTGCGACCCCGGCCTGTCCATGGGGAATCCATCGAATACAAATGCCAGTTTTCGAAATTGACTGGCGCATGGAACCACAACGCATGATCCAAGCTGGCGCTGTTGACTTCGCCAGTATACCAGCTCAGGCCGTGCGGCCGCATCCCTGACGTCATCAGGTACATGTCTGACGCGTATGCCAACAACAGATGCTGTGTGATTGGATCAGTGTCAGCCGCTGCTGACATGCGAAACCAGATTTGGTTGCGGTCATCGGATTTCACCGGATGGATCGGGCTGTGGTGATTGACCTCGCGAACTTCGATCGGACGTTCCCGAAGCAGCTCGCCATGCAGCCGTTTCGGAACTTGATCCAGCAACTTGTGATACAACTCTGATCGCGCGGGATACGAGTTCGGTGAATTCGACTCTGGCATGGGATGTTGGTGATCCCATCCATCATCCTGAATATGAAAAGACGCCGACAAGTTCAGGATTTGTTTCCCGTTCTGGATCGCAACAACCCGGCGAGTCGTAAAAGAACCTCCATCTCGTGCTCTATCCACTTGATATATTATCGGAATATCAGGATTTCCGGCTCGTATGAAATACGCATGAAGCGAATGGCATAGCCGGTCGTCCACGGTCCTGTAAGCCGCGGCCAGCGCTTGGGCTATGACCTGACCCCCGAATACTCTTGTCGGGGTTTCCCCGCCGGATCCGGTGCCCCGAAACAGGTCCTGTTCAAGCCTTTCAACGTTGAGAAGATCAAGAAGGATACGCTCGGCTTCGGTCATATTGTGTCTCACTGGTGTATTTCTTCAGGCGAAGTAACAGTCGCCGACCGGTCATTCAATGATTGTACCCAAAACCAGTGATTTTAGCTCGGCCCGGGACGGGTATGAACTGGACGGAGACAACTGCGTGAAGAACACCGAAGTCAGATTGTTCTGGTAGTCTATCCAGAAAAACGTAGAAGCCATTCCGCCCCAACTGAAATCCCCTTGGGACCCGGCCACCCGGGTGCGACCTGGCTGGATAACAACAGCGCCCGCAAGTCCAAACCCCGTTCCCTCCATCGGTTGTTCCGCAAAACTGCGTGGGCCCATCGATGCGATGTCACCCGGCAAATGGTTATGCATCATAAACTCAACGGTCTTGGGGCCCAACAGGCGGTAGCCGTTCCCCTGCCCCCGATTTCGCAGCATTTCCGCGAAACGGGCATAGTCATCGATCGTGCTTACCAGACCGCCACCTCCGGAATACATCGTCGCGCGTTCAAACGGAGATTTCCCGGCTTCGTCTACAAGCCGCAGGCTGTTTTCCCCGACATCGGCGGAATTGAGCGCCATGGCGTCGCCAGCCAAGGGGGTGTAAAGCGACGCAAATCTGCTAGATGCTCCCTGTGGGACTGAAAAACCGGTCTTTGTCATGCCCAATGGGTCAAAAACATTTTGCTGAAAGAACCCGTCCAAGGACTGTCCTGATACGATTTCAATGATCCGGCCAAGAACGTCCGTCGCGACGGAGTATTCCCACCTGGTCCCTGGTTGGAACGCCAGTGGCAGGGTAGCAAGTTTTGTTACGTTATCCGCCAGAACGCCCTGATCCGGCTTGAAAAATAGTTCTTGCGCTTCCATGGCTTCCGGCAGTATTCCGGGGTTAAAGGAATAGCTAAGGCCACTTGTGTGTGTCAGTAGCTGGTGCACCGTCGGGGTCGTGGCAGGTTCTGTATGATCAATCCTTGTTGCGTCAGACACAAGCGCCTGCATATCCGCGAACTCGGGCAAAAAGTCAGATACCAGCGCGTTCAGAGGAAACAAACCGCGTTCAACCAGCATCATGATGGCGACGGACGTGATCGGTTTGGTCATGGAATAAATTCGAGCCACCGTGTCACGTTCAAAAGGCAGTTCGCGCGCAAGGTCCCGATGCCCGCAGGTATGAAAAAACGCCTCTCTACCGCCCCGGATCAGCAACAACGAAGAACCCGCGTATTTGCGCTGATCGACATAGCGTTGCATCCAGTGGCGGATGTGTTGCGTCCTGTCAGGGCCAAGTGTCGACTGACGTGCCATGTGTTTCCAAACCTGTGTTGTATTGCGGATTTCGCTGCTCCAACCAGCCAGTGCAGGTGTCGGCCGCCGTTTTGTATGTATCGTAACGGAGTTATTACATATTTTAATACAACAATGGCATGTAGACATCTTCCCCATTTCACGTTTATCAAACTGTTATGGGGACAGTAAAATAATGCGCAAAATTCTGGTATTAAATGGGCCAAACCTCAATTTGCTGGGTACGCGGCAACCTGAGATTTATGGCAGCGTCACTTTGAAAGACGTCGAAGATCTGTGCTTAGCGCATGGAAAGTCGATTGGGCTGTCAGTATCACATCTTCAGTCCAACCACGAAGGCGCGCTTGTTGACGCCATCCACACGGCGCGTGGGGTTTATGAAGGGCTGGTACTGAACGCTGGCGCCTATACGCACACTTCAATTGCATTGCTGGATGCGATTTCGTCGGTCGAGCTGCCGACGATCGAAGTCCACCTGTCAAACATTCATGCGCGAGAATCCTTCCGCCACAAGTCCTACATCGCCAGGGCGGCGCTTGGTCAGATTTGCGGATTTGGGGCGCAAAGCTATGTGCTGGCTTTGGATGCGCTGGCTTCGCATCTCAATGACGGAGGTGGCGCGGCGTGAACCTGAAAGAATATCTTCATTTCCTGAGCTATACGAAAACTCTGGAAGAGCTATGGGACGCGCACTGCCGTCAAATGGCTGAGTTCGGGTTCGAGCGTCTTTTGTACGGCTACACGTTGTTCCGGACAGAAACGTCGCTGGGAGACCCCGAAGACTTTGTCATCCTCACAAACCATGGCCGGGCGTACTTGGATGGGTTTTTGCAGGGTGGACTGTACTTCCATGCGCCAATGTTGAAATGGGCGCTGAACAATGAGGGTGCGCAAAGCTGGAATCTGGCACAATCTTCGCAGAGCAACGGTTCGTTGTCCCCTCAGGAGAAGCAGGTTCTGGATTTCAACAAGTCCATGGGCGTTGTCGCCGGATATACTGTCAGCTTCAATTCTGTGTCGATGCGCACCAAGGGTGCAATCTCTTTGGCGGCCGGTAGTGATCTAAGCCAGGATGATGTTGACGCGATATGGGAAGAGCACGGCGAAGACATTCTGCTGATGAACAATGTCGCCCATCTGAAGATCCTGACACTGCCCTATCACGCCCCCAACCGGGCCCTGACAAAGCGCCAGCGTGAGGCGCTGCAATGGGTCGGCGATGGCAAGACAACGCAGGATATTGCTCTGCTCATGGGGCTGACTTCAGCGACGGTAGAAAAGCACCTCAGGCTCGCGCGCGAGTCACTTGCAGTTGAAACAACAGCGCAGGCTGTCCTGAAAGCTTCGCTGCAGAACCAGATGTTCGTTATGGAGGCATAACGCGTCAATTTTGACGCTAAACTGCGTCAATTTACCTTAGGTAAGGAAAACATGACTTTCCGAATCCTTACCATAAGTTGCAAAGTGAGAGTGTTCCGTGAGTGGTGGCTTTAGCCAGGGAACAATTGATCGGATCTTTGCAATACCAGGGCTCTCCGGTCGCTCTGACTCAAATGCGTCTATTAGTCCACGTAGTTGAGTCGGAAATTTTGGGGGGCCTCGACCATCCCCATCATGCGGGGCCCCTCAATCAGCCTTTTCTGCAATTTTGCGGTAGTCGGCAGCGTTCTGCGTACGTGCATCCGGAATACAAAAAACCGGTCACGCTTTCACGTAACCGGTTCCTAATTCTTAGTGGGGGTATCTGTTGATACCCCGCATTCTCAGCCCTGAGCAGCCTTGGCCACTTCGGCTGCGAAGTCTTCTTTTTCGACAACGATGCCTTCACCCACTTCCAGACGGACGAAGCCGGTGATGGTCGCGCCAGCTTCTTTGGCAGCGGCTTCAACAGTCAGGTCAGGATTCACAACGAACTGCTGGTTCAGCAGAGTCGATTCCGCGACGAATTTCTTCATGCGGCCTACGATCATCTTTTCGATCACCTGCTCGGGCTTGCCGGATTCGCGGGCGATGTCCATCTGAACCTGCTTTTCCTTCTCGACAACAGCCGGGTCCATATCATCTTCGGACAGGGCCGCCGGGTTTACAGCTGCGATGTGCATTGCAACCTGTTTGCCGATTGCTTCGTCACCACCGGTCAGAGCAACCAGAACACCGATTTTGCCCATGCCATTGGTGGCAGCGTTGTGCACGTAAGACACAACGGTGTCGCCCGACAGTTTGGCCATGCGGCGAACCGACATGTTTTCTCCGATGGTGGCGATCTTGTCGGTCAGCGTGTCGGCAACGGTCTTGCCGCCCAGATCAGCAGCCAGCAGCGCCTCGACATTGTCCACGCCTTCGGCGGCGTAGGCGATTTTGCCAACCATTTCCTGAAACTCGCCATTCTTCGCAACGAAGTCGGTTTCCGAGTTCACTTCGACAGCGACACCAGTGCCACCGTCCACGTGAACTGCAACCAGACCTTCTGCCGCGGTACGGCCAGATTTCTTAGCCGCTTTGGCCAGGCCCTTGGTGCGCAGCCAGTCAACGGCTTCGTCCATGTTTCCGCCGGTTTCGGTCAGCGCTTTTTTTGCGTCCATCATGCCTGCGCCGGTCGAGTCGCGCAGTTCTTTAACCATTGCTGCTGTGATTGCCATCTTTTGGCTCTCCTCAATTCAAACGGAATTGGGGCAGGTCTACCCTGCCCCATATGTCATTTTGGTGACGGGCAGCTTACGCTTCAGCAGGTGCTTCTGCTTCGGCCTCTTCAGCAACGGCTTCTTCAACCGGAGCTTCTTCGAACGCACCCAGGTCAACGCCCGCAGCACCCATCTGAGCGGTCATGCCGTCCAGTGCGGCGCGTGCGGCCAGATCGCAGTACAGAGCGATTGCGCGTGCAGCGTCGTCGTTGCCGGGGATGATGTAGTCAACGCCGTCGGGCGAGCAGTTGGTGTCGACAACTGCCACAACCGGGATACCCAGCTTGTTGGCTTCGGCGATGGCCAGTGCTTCTTTCTTGACGTCGATGACGAACAGCAGATCAGGAACGCCGCCCATCTCGCGGATACCGCCCAGCGAAGCCTGCAGCTTGGACTGGTCACGCTCCATGCCCAGACGCTCTTTCTTGGTCAGGCCTTCGGCGCCCGATTCCATTGCTTCGTCGATCTGGTTCAGACGGTTGATCGACTGGGAAACGGTTTTCCAGTTGGTCAGGGTGCCGCCCAGCCAGCGGTGGTTCATGTAGTACTGCGCCGACTTTTCAGCGGCTTCAGCGATCGGCTGAGCAGCCTGACGCTTGGTGCCAACGAACAGAACGCGGCCACCTTTTGCGACGGTGTCACGAACAGCCTGCAGAGCCTGATCCAGCATCGGAACGGTCTGGGTCAGGTCCATGATGTGGATGCCATTGCGCGAGCCGTAGATGAACGGGCCCATGCGGGGATTCCAACGCTGTGTCTGGTGACCAAAGTGAACGCCAGCTTCCAGCAGCTGACGCATGGTGAACTCGGGAAGAGCCATGCTTTACTTTCCTTTTCCGGTTTACGCCTCGGCGGGGGTGAAAGAAGCGGATGCTCCAACCGGCGGTCTTGATGAGGATGTCTCCCTCAAAAAGGCCAAACCCCGCCTGCGGGTTTGAATGGCGCGCGTATACGGCAGGTTGAGTGGCAGCGCAAGGGTCTTTCGCCCTTATTTTTCGAGCCGCGCCAGGCTATGTGCGTGCCGAACCGCCTCCTCGCAATGTGCAGCCAAAGCCTTGCGGTTCTCAAAGTCGCTGACTTTTGCGGGGGCATGATAAATCAACTCAACCGAGCCTTGCTTGCGTGCGCCGAGTGTCTTGAGAAGGTGCGGTCCGAAATCCATGTCGCCCCACCAGCCATAGAAACGCGCAGGCCGCCCATCCGGTGCATGGAAAACCACCGTGACCGGCTGGACATACATGAACTCTCGCAATTCTTTTGTAAAGAATGCCTCGAAAAGTGTTGTTTTAAATGGCAAAACACGCAAACCGTCAGTCGAGGTGCCTTCGGGGAAAAACAACAGCTTGTGCCCGGCTTTCAGTCGGGTTTCGAACACCTTGGTCTGCTCGCGCGCTTTCTTGCGGTCACGTTCAATGAACACGGTGCCGGTTGCACGGGCCAGCCACCCAATGCCGGGCCATTTGGCAACTTCGGCCTTGGATACAAAGTAGACCCTTTTGCGCGCATTGAGTGCGAAAATATCCAGCCAAGAGGTGTGATTAGCCACAACCGCGCCTTGTTCTCGCATCAATTCGCCTGATGTTCGATATCCCATTCCGAGTATTCGAAATGCATTCCTGCAGACGAACTGGGTGATGAAAGGTGTAACCGGCCTTCGAATGCCGTAAAGCGGTCGTTCGATCAGACGAAGGGCCAAAAGGATGATCAGACCACCAAACACCAAAATCGCTAAAGGCAGCCCGCGCAGGATCACCAGAAGCCAACCGCCCAGACCCAATCGGATGGGATCCGGCGCATCCTCGCTATTCCAGAGCGGGTCGTTCACAGGATTACGCCCCACTGTAGATGCGCTTTTGACGCTCGTTCATGCGGGCTGTGTCAAGGATCAGGCAGACATCGGTGGTGTTGAAGGCATGATCAATAAAGGCCCCCTCGCCCACAAATCCGCCCAGCCTTAGGTAAGCCTTGATAAGTGACGGCACCTGGACTACGGCAGCGCGCCGATCCAGATCCTCGGGGGCGACAAGGTTCATGTCCTGAAAGACACCTGGCTGGGTACGTACCCGCAGATCAGGTGGTGCCAGATGGTTGTGATGCAGCATCGACAGGGGTTGAGCAAGTGCCTGAACATCCGTGCCGTGAAAACTGGCGACACCAAACAGAACTTCGATGTTGCGGTCTTCAACGTATTTCGCAAGTCCATTCCAGATGTAATACATCGCCGTGCCGCCCCGGTAATCGGGGTGCAGGCACGATCGCCCAAGTTCCAGCAGCTTGCGCCCGCTTTCTTTCAGGACAGTCAGATCATATTCATCTTCCGAATAGAACTGCCCCAGTTCAGCGGCCCGATCACCGGGCAACAACCGATAGACACCAATCACCTCGCCCGTCGTATCGTCATAAGCCAGCATGTGATCGAAATGCGGATCGAAGCTGTCCTGCTCCAAACCGGCATCATGGTCAACCATCCGCCCACCGCCGCCCAACTCGCGCACGAACACGTCATAGCGTAGCCGCTGCGCCGCCCGAAGCTCCGCCTCGTTTTCGGCAAGTTTGACTGTGAAGGAAGGGCCTGCGTCGGGCATGTGCGATGTTTGATCCTTTTTGGTACTGGTCCGCCTGATACAGCAGTTTTTTGCGGCTTAGCAACATGCGCTGCTCTGGCAGGTTCCGTTAACTTTTCCTAAACCAGTTTCAGAGATCAAAGACCGGCACCAGGGCAATACGTGTCCCGTCAATCACCACTTTCCCGTGCTCGCGAAAGTTCACGGTGATCTTGCCTGCGATGTTGGACTGAACCTGTCCGATGCCCCAATCGGGGAAATCCGGGTGGCGGACATACATGCCCGGCGCAAGAATAGCATTGAGGTCTGTCATGCGGTGGCTCCGGTCCGGCGGCAGATACAGCAGGAGGTACGCATGGGCGGCACGGACGTCAACCTGGCCGAGTTGATCGGTTCCCGGATCTGTCACGATCTGATCAGCCCTATAGGTGCGATCACCAACGGGCTGGAACTGCTTGAGATGGTTGGCAGCGTGCAAGGTCCTGAGATGGAGTTGATTTCCGGCAGCGTCGGCAGCGCCGGTACCAGAATTCGCTTTTTCCGCGTGGCGTTCGGCGCTGCGGGCGACCAGCCGCTTGGACGAACCGAAATTGCAGATCTGTTACGGGATATCGAACGCGCCGGCCGCGTACGGATCAATTGGACCCTGGGCGAACCCGTACCCCGCAATCAGGTGAAACTCACCTTTCTGGCATTGATGTGCTGCGAAAGTGCAATGCCTATGGGAGGCGAGGTCGAGATTTCCCTGCATGACGGGAAATGGACCGTGGCCGGGAACGCGGACAAACTGAATATCGACTGCAATCTGTGGAAACACGTCGCGACCGGTCGTTTTCCCGGCAAGATAACACCAGCTCAGGTGCAGTTTGCCTTGCTGCATGAAACTTCGGCGGCCATGGGGCGGCGGATCGCGGTTGAAACTGCCGCAACCCGCGTGGTTTTGCGCTTTTAGGTTCGGGTCGTCCCGTTCCCGCGCACAAGATACTTGAAGCTGGTCAATTGCGCGGCCCCCACCGGGCCGCGTGCATGCATCTTGCCGGTGGCAATCCCGATCTCAGCGCCCATTCCGAATTCCCCGCCGTCGGCAAACTGAGTTGAGGCATTGTGCATCAGAATGGCACTGTCCAACCGCTCGAAGAAACGCGCGGCGGCATTGGCGTCCTCGGTCATGATGCAATCGGTATGGTTTGAGCCATTGGCCCGGATATGCGCGATGGCCGCGTCGATGTCGGCAACCGGTTTTGCCGCAATAATGCTGTCGAGGAACTCCTTGCCCCAATCCTCATCGGTCGCGGCGATTGTGCCTTCGATGGCCAGATCGCCCTCGGCATGGACTTCGACACCGGCAGCCATCAAGGCGGATACAACGTCGCGTCCCAGTGTCTTCGCAACGTCCTCGTGAACAAGAAGACATTCCGCAGCGCCACAAATGCCGGTGCGTCGCGTCTTGGCGTTCAGGACCACATCCAGCGTTTTTTGGGGATCGGCTGCCTTGTCCACGTAGATGTGAACGATGCCTTCGAGATGCGCAAAAACAGGCACACGTGCTTCGCGTTGCACCAGCCCGACAAGACCCTTGCCGCCGCGGGGGACGATGACATCCACGTAATCGGTCATGGTCAACAGTTCCTGAACCGCAGCTCGATCCCGGGTCGGGATCAACTGTATCGCGTCCTCGGGCAGGTTGGCGGCCTTCAGCCCCTCGACAAGGCAGGCGTGGATCGCTGTCGACGAGTGAAAGCTCTCGGAACCGCCCCGAAGAATCACGGCATTGCCGGATTTCAGGCAAAGTGCACCGGCATCGGCGGTTACGTTTGGCCGGCTTTCATAGATCACACCGATCACGCCAAGCGGTGTGCGCACACGCTGAATATTCAGACCCGACGCCATATCCCATTCAGACAGAACTTCGCCCACGGGATCTGCCTGTTCAGCGACGGCGCGCAAACCGTCAACCATGCCGCGGACACGGTCCTCATCCAGCATCAGGCGGTCCATCATGGCGGCGCTCAGGCCCTTTTCACGACCAAACTCCAGGTCTTTCCGGTTGGACTCAATGATCTGCGCGCGGTTTTTCCAAACCGCGTCGGCGGCTGCAATCAGCGCAGCGTGTTTACGTTCGGCGCTGGCAAACCCAAGCGCGTTCGATGCTTCCCTGGCACGTTTCCCGAGATCGGCCATCAGGGCGGGAATGGTGTCGAAATCCTTCATGTCTTGTGCCTTTCGGGTCCGAGTGTTCTGCGTTTTGTGGAACGTCACTATAGTGCCAGATCGTCGCGATGGATCAGGGCGGCCCTGCCCGGATAACCGAGCGTCGCCTCGATTTCCGAAGATTTGCGCCCCTTTATCGCATCGGCTTCCTGCGCAGTGTAACGGCTTAGGCCCTGGGCCAGACGCCGCGCCACGGGATCCAGAATCGCTACGGGATCGCCACGCCCGAAATCACCGGTTACTTCGATAACACCTGCTGGCAGCAGGCTTTTGCCGTTGGCCAGCGCACGCGCTGCCCCCTCGTCCACTTTGATCTCTCCGCGCGGCTTCATCGCCGAAATCCAGCGTTTGCGCGCGGCGTGCGGATCCAAAGTCGCCGTGAACCATGTGCAATTTGCACCGTTCTCGAGCGTTTTCAGCGGGTTCAGCGGGGAACCTTCAGTAATCGCCATATCGCAGCCGGCGGCGATCGCCATCTTGCCAGCCAACAGTTTCGTCTTCATACCGCCCTTTGACAACCCGGAACCCGCATCGCCTGCCATGGCCTCAATCTCGGGCGTGATCTGTTCGATCACGTCATAGCGGGTCGCCTTCGGGTCTTCGTTGGGATTTCCGGTGTAGAACCCGTCAACATCAGACAACAGAATCAGCTGGTCGGCCCCAACCGTCACAGCAATCTGCGCGGCCAGACGGTCATTGTCGCCATAGCGAATTTCATCCGTTGCAACGGTATCGTTTTCATTGACGATCGGGACCACGCCCAGGCTCAACAGCGTCTCAAGCGTCGCCCGCGAATTCAGGTAACGGCGCCGGTTTGCGCTGTCTTCCAGCGTTACCAGAACCTGAGCGGTTTTGATGTCATGAGGCGCAAGAACCTCTTCATACGCGCGGGCCAGCCGAATCTGACCGACAGCAGCAGCGGCCTGCGACTGCTCTAATGGCAGGTTGGCCATAGGCAGGCCCAACACGCCACGCCCCAGAGCGATTGAGCCCGAGGACACCAGAATGACATCCGTCCCTTGATTCTTGAGCCAGACCACATCCTCGGCCAGAGAGCGTAGCCACTCGGATCGAAGCAGGCCCGTCTCGCGGTCCACCAGCAACGCGGACCCGATTTTGACAACCAAACGTTTTGCAGTGGTCAGGGTTGCCAAGCTTGTGCCTCCTCGTTGGGCTTTTGGCGCAGGCGGTCTTCGTCGATCTGCGTTCTCAGGGCGCGGAGCACCTCGGTCACACCCAGATGCGCGACGCCCGACATGGTCATGACGGGGCCGCCGACCGCCTCTTCCAGTTCGGCCTTGACCATTTCCGTTTCATCGGCATCCAGCGCGTCGACCTTGTTCAGCACGGTGATGCGCGGCTTTTCCGCCAGTTCGCCACCATAGGCTTCGAGTTCGTGAATGATGGTGCGAAAATCCTCGGCCACAGTTTCCGAGGTTCCGTCAACCAGATGCAGCAGAACCGCGCACCGTTCGACATGGCCCAGAAAGCGGTCGCCAATCCCGCGCCCTTCATGGGCACCTTCGATCAGGCCAGGAATATCGGCCACGACGAATTCCACATTGTCGACGCCCACGACCCCCAGGTTCGGGTGCAGTGTCGTGAAGGGATAGTCTGCGATCTTTGGGCGCGCGTTCGACGTTGCCGCCAGAAAGGTCGACTTTCCGGCGTTGGGCATCCCAAGCAGCCCCACATCGGCGATCAGTTTCAGCCGCAACCAGATCGTGCGGTCGATACCCGCCTGCCCTGGGTTGGCCCGTCGTGGCGCCTGGTTTGTGGCCGATTTGAAGTGCAGGTTGCCAAAGCCACCATTGCCGCCCTTGGCCAACAGTACGCGTTGGCCAACCTCAGTCAGGTCGCAGATTACCGTTTCTTCATCTTCGTCCAGAATCTCGGTGCCGACGGGCACCCGTAAAACAATATCGTCGCCATCTTTGCCGGTGCGCTGCTGCCCCCGTCCGGGCTGACCGTTCTTGGCAAAGAAATGCTGCTGATAGCGAAAATCGATCAGGGTGTTGAGCCCGTCCACGACCTCGGCCCAGACAGACCCGCCTTTACCGCCGTCTCCGCCATCGGGACCGCCGTATTCAATGTACTTTTCGCGCCGAAAGCTGACGCACCCGCCACCGCCGGCCCCGGACCGGATGTAGACCTTTGCAAGATCGAGAAATTTCATGACTGTCCCCTACTGCAAAGGCCCCATCGGCCACAAGTCAGAGTTTTTTGCTGTATGTCCAGGTGGGCACATTCGCGTCGCGCGCCACCGAATAGCTTTCCGCATCACCCAGATACTGGAACCCGCAATGTGTCAGCACCCGGGCCGAAGCCGGATTGTCCTGAAACACGCTGGCGAACATGGTGGCGTTCTCGAGCGGGTTGGCATTGACCAGGGCCTCGACGGCCTGAGAGGCGATGCCAGTGTTCCAATACAGGGGCGCGACCCAATATCCGACCTCGGACTGATTGCGATCCAGCCGCATCAGTGAGATCACACCGATCAGCTCAGGACCGCCGTCCTTGGTGGCGTCCATGGCCCAGACATCCTCGTCGCGGTCGTCAGCCATTGAGCGGGTCACAAATGCCTCGACCGAGCCGGGCGGCAACGGGTGCGGGATCGACGTCGTCATGCGCGCCACGCGTTTTTCGCCTGCATAATACTCGATGAGACCCATATCCGACCTGCGCAGCGGGCGCAGATCGAACCGCTCGGTTTCAATGACCGGCTGATTGATTATAGTCTCAAGCTTCATGAGTTCGTTCCTCCTCCGAACAACACAAAAAATACGGACGCGACTGTCAAACTCGCCAACGTCCACATCAGATATTTTTCCACCGGGCGACCTTCAACCGCATGGGCAATTCTATCTCCGGCAAATGTCCAGATCGGGTGCAAAATCACTTGGCAGGACAATAAGCAGAGAGCGATCGTGAGCGTCGCGTCAAAACTCGACGTTCCGGCAGCAACAAAACCGGTAAACCCGGCCACGATCATTGCCCAGGCCTTGGGATTCAGCGGGTGAACAATCAGTCCCGCCCAGAACCCCGGAGCGGCTTTACGCGTAGGACCACGCGACAGACGCAAGTTCGCAATTTTCCACGCAAGCCAGCAAATATAGGCCGCTGAAGCGTATTTCAGGACTGAAAACACCAGGGGCGCCTGTTCAGCCAATTGCAGCAGTCCAAAACCCACGGGCCAAATGATCAGTTGTTTGCCCAAGATGACGCCGGCCACAAACGGCAACGCCGCCCGAAAGCCATAACGCGCACCGGTTCCGAGCAGGACCATGTTGGCCGGTCCCGGCGTACCGACCTGACTGGCGGCAAAGATCAAGAAACTGGTGGTGGCGACTGTCATCGGTTCTTGTGATCACGACTGCGTTAAAACGAAAAAGGGACCGGCATTTTCTGCCGGTCCCCCATGAATTTTTTATTAAACCTTCTGGGTTTCGGCTTACTCTGCGGCCTCCGCCACTGGCAGGACCGAAATAAAGGTGCGGTTCTTGAGGCCCTTGTGGAACTTCACGGCGCCATCGACAGTTGCAAAGATGGTGTGATCTTTGCCCATGCCTACGCCTTCGCCCGGCCAGAACTTGGTGCCGCGCTGACGCACGATGATGTTGCCTGCAATGGCGGCCTGACCACCATAGAGTTTCACGCCAAGGCGACGACCTGCTGAGTCGCGACCGTTACGGGAGGAACCGCCAGCTTTTTTATGTGCCATTCTCTCTCTCCTTAGCCTTTGGCCAGCTCTTTGGCCTGCTCAACCCATTCGGGTTTCACTTTGACCGTTTCGATAGCAGCAATCTGCTCGTCCGACAAGGCGGCCAGAGCGGCAAAGCTCTCGATACCGGCCTCGGCCAGCTTTTTGGCAGCGGCAGGACCAACACCGTTCAGCTGGGTCAGATCGTCAGCGGCAGCAGCCGCAACGGGTGCCTCTGCTTTGGCTTCAGCTTTCTTGGCAGGCTTTTTTGCCGCCGGAGCAGCTTCACCAGCCGGAACGGAACCGGTTGCAGCTTTGATGCCCGACTTGTCAGCGCCCGACGCCAGGATGTCGGTGATTTTGACCAGAGTCAGTTTCTGACGGTGGCCAACAGTACGCTTCGAGCTGTGCTTACGGCGGCGTTTGACGAACTTGATGACCTTGTCACCTTTGACCTGTTCGATCACTTCGGCCTGAACGCCTGCGCCTTCGATGAACGGTGCGCCGACAACCGGAGCGTCGCCGCCCAGCATCAGAACATCGTTGAATTGAACTTTTTCACCTGCGTCGGCAGCCAGTTTTTCAACGCGGAGCACGTCGCCCGCCTGAACTTTGTACTGCTTGCCGCCAGTCTTGAGGACCGCAAACATGCGTCTTTCCTTTTCCATACCGCGTTCTGTGGTCCCCTTGTGGGCGTTTTGGCCGAAGCCACCTCGAACAGCGCGCCCTTTTCGGGCTGTGTGACGACCTAGGGCAAAACCCTGAGGTCAAATAATAACGAGACCCGGCGCGGAGATTCCGGCCGGGATGCGCGCTTATCCATAGATTGCCCGAGAAAGTCAACACCAATGCGGTGCTAAAGATCAGATGCCCTCATCGAGTGCGCAACCGCCCTGCCCAGTTGATACGAAATCTCGTCAAACATTTGGTCAAAGCCCGTAAACAGCGCCTTGTTCAGGGCTCGGCCTGTGTCAGTACGGGAAAAGGCGATGTTCTCTCGCATCTGCGCCTCGGTCAGGGGTTGATAGGCCAGAAGAAGGAAGGAATAGAGCCAAACGGTAGCATCCTCAGTCCTTTCCTTTGTCTGCGCCAATAGCTGGGCCCAGAGTTCGGCGTCATCCTGGTTTTCTTCCAGATCAAGGCCGCGAAAGAAAAAGAAATCAGCGCTGAGAGAGTTCTGAACATTCTGATTGATCAGGTCATTGACCTGAATGTACTCATCCACCAACTTGAAGAACTTGTCGTCGCGGGGCTCATTTTCATACGCGTGCCGGGCCATCTCCTCGATCGTTTCGTCCGAGATTGCATCCCGCGCCGAGTTTTCCAGTGACACCACAGTTTTGCCGACAGCGCTTTCGAAAAACAGAATAGCCTGATCCATCTGAACGCTGGTCAGATTCTCGGTCAGGGCCGAGGTTATCTGGGACTGCATCCAGACGGTGTCGTAAATATCCTCGACTTGCGCTTCCAGGAATGAGCCGCCCTTTTGGTCCAGATGGGTTTCATCCAGTTCCTGCCGGTGCGCCTGACCTTCCTTCCGAAGGATCTCCATGATTTGGCTCAGCTGCAATGCCTCGGCAAGTTGATCCACCTTTTCGGATGCAGCGACCGTTCCGCATGCAAACAGTCCAATAAGTAATCCAATAACAAGACGCATCAGATATCCTGAGCTGGATGCAATTCTGCCATCCGGGCCGCCAGAATTTCGAATTTCATGGCCATGATTTCGTATTGGATTGCATTCAGCAGCTCATAAACTTCCTGCATTTGCGGATGCTCCAGAGCTTTTGTGTAGGCTTCGACATCCTCGTCCGAGAAGTCCTGATAAGTATATGCGGCGCCTGCCAGAGCCGACAATTGCATCGCCTGACGCATCCCACTTTCGTTACGGCGCAGCATTTCCCGCAATTCATCGGCGCTGAACTGCAGGTCGATAACTCCAGACGCGCTGGCCGCCAAAAGAAAGCGCAGTTGCACTTCCTGCAGCGCACGAAGGGCGGTTCCACTTGAATCGACGGCACGATTCATGCGCTTCAGGGTTTCGACCCTGTGCGAGCCGTCTTTGACAAGCTCTGAAATGATCTCCTGCCCCTGTTTTTGTTTGTCGTCCTCGTCTTCGTACAGATGAGAGGCATTTTCAGCCTCGACAAGCCGTCGGCCGAGGTCCGACGCATAAAACTCTACGGCGTGGTTCAACGAGTCGTCGCTCAACGTCTGTTCAAGGATTGATACGGCGATTTCGTGCATATCCTTGAGGTCAAAAACTTCTTCCGCCAGGCGCGTCCAGTCCGATCCGAACCCCTCAGGATCGATACCAAGCATTTTGGGGGCTGACGCCGACGTCAGAGCTATACTTTCCAGCGCAACATCAAACCCGGTCGTTGTCAGGAAGGCCTCAATCCGGTCCCTGCTGGCAGCAGAAGGCGATTGCGCCATAGCTGCCACCGCAATCAACGGCATCAGCACGGACAGAAGGACGTTTCGAACAAGCTTCATCATGAGTAAGAGCCTAGGTGATTTAGAATGACAGGCAATGGAAAATCAGTCCAATTCGAAATTCGGGAATTTTCCGCTTGCACCCCTGCGCGTTCCTCACTAAATCCCCCCCTCACAGACCCCCGCGGAGAGGTGCCGGAGTGGTCGAACGGGGCGGTCTCGAAAACCGTTGTGGGTGCAAGCCCACCCAGGGTTCGAATCCCTGTCTCTCCGCCATACTCCCCACAAGTATTGTTTGAGCCGACTTAGGAGGTTGGTGCATCGGCGTGTTGTGGCTTTTGTCGCGTTAACATTCGCCTGTACGCGGTTGAAAGAAGACAAAATCATTGCCTGAAAAACATGAGAGTGTTTCTTTCTAAACAGCCCGACGTCAATCACCGGATCGGTCTATTTCAAAGAAGCAACGCCTAATAACAATGCGGCGGCACATTCTTGCCGCTGTTGCACGGTCGGATCAGCGTGCAGTGGCCCAAGATCCGAATTTGCAAAGAAATCCAGAGATTTCCCCCTTTGCCCAAGGGTAGATTTGACCCATCTCGACCGAGTAGAATTGAAGGAGACACTCATGTCGCGCACTTTAATTATCGGAATCGCCATCGCCGCCATTGGCGCAGGCGCCTATTACATCCTGAACCAACCCGAGCCGACACCGGCAGAACAGTTGCAATCGGCCGCCGAGGATGCAGCCGACGCGGCCAGCGAAGCTGCATCCGCCGTGCAGGATGCCGCCAGCGAAGCGCTGCAAAACGCAACGGAGCAGGCCAGTGAAGCCGCCTCATCCATCTCGGATCAGGCGGCAGAGCTTGCCGAGCAGGCCGGACAGACCGCAACAGACCTGGCCGATCAGGCCGGCGAGCAGGTCGCATCGCTGAGCAGCGAAGGCCAAGAGTTGCTTTCGTCCTGGATCGAAGAAGGCGCATTGACCCTGCAGAACTTTGACTATGACAAGATGGTTGCAGCGGTTCAGGAAAGCACTCTGACTCAAGACGTCAAGACACAGACGATCAAGATTCTGGATGAAATCAAGGCTTCGCCGGAAACGATTGCTTTGAAAATTCAGGAACTGCAGCAGCTGTTCACGCAGCAATAAATCTGATGGGGTCGGTTTCCGGACCGGCCCCCGTCTTGCATTATCCAACAATGCACTTGTTCCCATTTTCCCAAGGCCCTCTGCGGAGAATGAGCGCTGGAAAAATGAAATTTCAGAAAGGCTTATCTCGGGAAATTTTGCCGTCAACCTACTAATGCCGCGAAAAAAGAGTGACGAAACGGTGATTATCGCGCCATAGTATTCTCAAGCCGCGGCGTCCTTTGAACGACCGGGCACCAATGATTCCGGACATACCGGACGTGGGAGGTGATTTTGGACAACGCGCAGTTGCTGGTCAGCGGGTTGGCAAACGGATGTGTCTACGGTCTGATCGCGCTTGGCTTTGTGCTGATCTACAAAGCAACAGAGGCCGTGAATTTCGCACAGGGCGATTTCATGATGCTTGGGGCGTTCGTGACCATCGGCCTGACGAATACCGAATATATGGGACTGCCTTTCTGGCTTGCTCTGCCAATTTCCTTCACGGTGATGGGCGCTTTGGGCTATCTGCTCGAGCGTCTGATTATCCGACGCCTGTTTGGCGAAAGTCAGACTGCTGTTGTAATCCTGACAGTTGCTCTGGGCTTTGTCATCCGGTTCGCCGCCGGTTTGATCTGGGGGCACGAGCCGCAAACTCTGCAAAACCCTTTGGCGGGCAAGGAGGTCCGGTTCGGCGGACTGGTTCTGGGGATGGAAGACGTGGCCGTCATTGGCGTCACTTTTGTTCTGACCTGGGGTCTTTACGCGTTTTTCAGCAGAACAAAGCTCGGACTGGCGATGCAGGGGGCTTCGCAGAACCAACTGGCTGCTTATTACATGGGCATCCCGGTGCGGCGCGTTCAGGGCTTTGTATGGGCACTGGCAGGTGTTGTCGCAGCTATTGCGGGTGTTATGTTCGCCGCCAAGGGGTCGGTCGACCCGACAACAGGACTGCTTGGTATCAAGGCCTTCGCGGCTGCCGTTATCGGCGGCTTCGGAAGCTTGCCCGGCGCTTTGGCGGGTGGGTTGATTGTTGGGGTCATCGAACCGTTTGCAAGCCGTTACATCGCGGCGGGTTACAGCCAGATCGCCCCTTACGCCTTGCTTCTGGCCGTGCTGGTTTTCCGACCCAACGGATTGTTCAGCCAAGTACGTATCAAGAAGGTCTGATCATGCGGGTTGTTTTCAAAACAAGTTACTTGCAGGACATCAGACCGTGGAAGGACGGGTACCAGTTGGGAATGTACCTGGCCTTGCTTGCCATAGCCGCCGCCGCACCCTGGTGGCTGGACGATTTCTATCTTGGTGAACTGACAAACGTTCTGATCTGGGCGGTCGCAGGACTGGGATTGATGCTGCTGACCGGCCACACCGGACAGGTCAGTCTGGGTCACGCTGCCTTTCTGGCCGTTGGATGTTACGCCAATGTCATTCTGATCGAGGCTGGAATTCCGTTTATGGTCGCGTTTCCATTGGCCGGGGTTTTGACCGGCATCGCCGGAGTAACTGTTGCCATCCCTGCCCTGCGGTTGCATGGGATTTACCTGGCGATCTTCACGATGGCTTTGTCTATTCTCATGGACGACATAATAGTGCTGGCCGAACCCGTTACCGGAGGTGTCTCGGGTAAGTATTTGGGCGGGGTCGAGATTTTCGGGCATCCGGTGGATCGCTGGGCAACGCCGTCCTGGTTCTACTGGCTGGTTCTGTCAATTTCGGTTGTTGTCACATTGGGCTATATCAACCTTCTGCGCACTCCTTTGGGGCGCAGTTTTATCGCCGTGCGGGATTCCGAGGTATCCGCACAGGCCATGGGCGTGGATATCGCCCGAACCAAAATGATCTCGTTCGCCTTGTCCTGCATGGTCACGGGCTGGGCTGGCGCGCTGATGGGCATGTTTGCCGGCGCATTTAATAACGAGACTTTCAGTGTCCTGATTTCGATTCAGTTGCTGATGATGATCGTGATCGGCGGGCTTGGATCAATCCATGGTGCCTTTCTGGGCGCGATCGTCATTGGTTTCCTGCCGCAGTTCCTTTCCATTTCAAAGGAATACGTCGGGACCTTGATCGGCGGGAACACGGTTGCCATTCCGGGACTGGAGTTTGGTATTTTCGGGATGATCCTGATCGGGTTCATTCTATTTGAGCCGATGGGCATTTACGGCCGCTGGCTGAAAATACGCACATGGTTTGAGCTGTTTCCCTTCTACCGAAGAGATATGTTCAAAAGGCAGAAATCCTATCTCAGAACGGAGCGTCTGAGATGAGTTTTCTGAACTTCGAAAACGTCACCCTCAAGTTTGGCGGACTGACGGCCGTAAATGACTTGTCGTTTTCAGTTGAAAAGGGTGAGGTTTTCGCAATCGTTGGTCCAAATGGTGCGGGAAAATCTACCGTTTTCAACTTGATATCCCGGTTTTATGATCCAGTTTCCGGATCCGTCATATTCGACGGACATGATCTGCTGAGGGTTAAACCCTCTGGCGTTGCCGGTTTTGGTGTTGCGCGCACATTCCAGAATATCGAGCTGTTCGAGCATGCCACGGTCCTGCAAAACCTGCTGGTCGGGCGGCATCGGCATCGTAAAGCTAATTTACTTTCTCAGGTTCTGTTCACACCGTCCGCAAAAAGACAGGAGATTGAAAACCGTGAGAAGGTTGAAGAGATCATTGAATTCCTCGACCTGCAGGCCTTTCGCGACAAGATGATATCGGGCCTGCCCTACGGTGTCCGCAAAGTCGTCGAGGTAGCGCGGGCATTGGCCACCGAACCCGGCCTTTTGATGCTGGACGAGCCGGCATCGGGTCTTTCCGTTGAAGAAACAACAGACATGCGGTGGTGGATCGACGATATCAGGCGGCAAATGGGTATAACTGTGCTGATGGTCGAACATGATATGGGTTTGGTGTCCGGCGTGTCGGATCGGGTTCTGGCCATGGCGGACGGTGCCCGGCTGGCCCTGGGAACACCGGCAGAAGTTCAGTCGCATCCGGCCGTTATCGAAGCGTACCTGGGAAAGGCTTCATGAGAGAACCGATCCTGACCATCCGCAATGTCGAAAGCTTCTATGGCCCGATCATGGCCATACGCGGTGTATCTTTGGAGGTACACGAGGGCCAGATCGTTTCCATCCTGGGCGCGAATGGTGCTGGCAAGACGACCCTGATGAAAACCATTTCGGGTGTAATGGACCCGGAAAAGGGGCAGATCACCTTTGAAGGTCACGACATTCAGGGGGCCGAGCCGCACATCGTCGTTCGGAAAGGAATTGTGCACGTCCCTGAAGGGCGCGAAGTTTTTCCGTTGCTGACAGTGGATGAGAACCTAAGCCTTGGAGCCTATACTTCGACCGACACAACACGTGTCGAGCAGGACCGGGAACTGGTTTTTTCCTATTTCCCGATCCTGAAAGAAAGGCGGCATCAGGAGGCCGGGACGCTGTCGGGGGGGCAACAGCAAATGCTGGCAATCGGGCGCGGGCTGATGGCGAACCCGAAGATCATGCTGCTGGATGAGCCGTCGTTGGGGCTATCACCCATTTTGGTGCAGGAGATTTTTGGCATCCTGAAACGTCTGAACGAAGAACAGAACATGACAATGATGCTGGTTGAACAGAACGCAAACGCAGCGCTGGAACTGGCACATTATGGATATGTGATGGAAGTCGGCCGCATCGTCATGGACGGGCCTTCCGGCGATCTGATGAAATCCGACGATGTCCGGAACTTCTATCTGGGCGTGCAAGAGGACGGTGCGCGCGAAAACCGCCGTTGGAAGCGCAGAAAGACGTGGAGGTAGGCGGATGAATATCAGCCCCCTGCCCCCTCAGACGACGATCAACGGTGTTCAGTACAATGCAATGCCAGGTCAGCGCCCGGTTTGCGTGGATGGTTGCATCACCATCGGTCAGTTGTTCCGAAAACGCTGTTTGGAACTGGGCAGCCGGACGGCGCACCGCGAAAAGGATTATGGCATCTGGAAGTCCTACTCGTGGAATGACTACTGGAAACATGCCGAATGGATCGGGCTTGGACTGCGGAAACTTGGCCTGCAACGGGGCGAGGTCGTTTCAATCCTTTCCGAGAACCGCAAAGAATGGGCCTGGTTCGACATGGGCATTCAGGCCGTCGGTGGCATCGCCTCGGGGGTTTATACAACTGACTCGGCCAAGCAGTTGAACTATTTGATAAATGACAGCGGCAGCCGGTTTCTGATTGTTGAAAACGAAGAGCATCTGGACAAGTATCTCGAGATACAAGGCGACGTTCCCGGTCTTCTGAAGGTCATCATCCTTGAGGACGAAGGCCTGCACGATCTGGATCATCCACATTGCCTGATGGTCGATGACCTGTATGAGATCGGGAGACAGGCCGCTGCAGAAGAACCGGATCGGTTTTCGGCAGAAATTGCCAAAGCCTCTCCTCCGGATACGGCATTGCTGGTCTACACGTCCGGCACCACCGGAATGCCGAAAGGCGCAATGCTGAGTCACGAGAACATTCTGGCCGCCATCGAAGCCGGAGCGCACTCCATGCCGACCATGGCCAGTGACGAACAGCTTTGTTTCCTGCCTCTGTGTCACATTCTGGAGCGGGATGTATCGGTATTCTTCCCTCTGGCCGCGAAGTGCACGGTGAACTTCGCGGAAAGCCCGGAGACGGTTTTTGCCAACCTGCAGGAAGTTTCACCCACAACCTTCACGGCGGTTCCGCGGGTATGGGAGAAAATCTTCTCACACGTTCAGATCATGGCGCAGGAGGCTACGCCGATAGGACGCGCAGCCTATGGAATGGCCCTGAAGGCCGGCTACCGCCGCGCTGAATACCTGCTTTCCGGCAGGCCTGTTCCGATGGGCATTTCCGCGCGCTTTTGGCTGTGGGACAGGCTGGTGTTGCGAAATCTCAGGCGTATGCTGGGGCTGGATCGAATTCGGCGCGGTGGCACAGGGGCAGCGCCGATCTCGCAAGAGCTGCTGAAATGGTACTGGGCCATCGGCGTGCCGTTGATCGAAGGGTTCGGCATGACGGAAACAGCCGGGCTGGCGTCCATCAACACGCTGACAGACAACAAGATCGGTTCAATTGGCAAGGCCGTAGCAAACAATGACATCCGGATTTCGGACGAAGGCGAAATTCAGATCAAGGGGTTAAACATCTTCCAGGGTTACTGGCGCAACAACGCAAAAACGGCCGAGACATTTACGGCCGACGGCTGGCTTAAGACAGGCGATATGGGCCGCATCGACGAAGATGGCTTTGTGTCCATCACGGGACGCCTGAAAGACATCATAATCACTGCTGGCGGCAAGAACGTTACTCCGGCCGAAATTGAAAGCCGTCTGAAGTTCAGCCACTACATTTCGGACGCGGTCATCATCGGGGATCAGCGCAAGTATCTGACCGCCCTGATCATGATTGATCAGGAAAACGTAGAAAAATACGCGCAAGGCCGGAAAATCCCGTTTTCAAGCTTTGCGTCCCTGTGTGCAGCCCCCGAAATAAGGGATTTGATTGGCGCTGAAGTATCGTCGGTCAACGACGACTTTGCCCGCGTTGAGCAGATCAAGGACTTTCGCCTTATCGACGTTCTGCTGACCGCCGATGACGACGAACTGACCGCCACCATGAAGCTCAAACGGAGTTTAGTTGAAAAGAAGTACACACATCTCATTGAAAATATGTACGAATAGGCATGGTGTACGCCAAAGGGAGGATGAATATGAAGAACGTGATGAAAGGACTGGCAGCATTCGCCGCCCTGTCGGTTTCGCCGAATCTGGCGATGGCCGAAACGCAGGGCGTCACAGATAGCGAAATCGTCATCGGTTCGGTCAATGATCTGAGCGGGATCTTCGCTGCAGTTGGTGTTCCTGCCACGAAGGGCGCAAATGTGGTCTTTGACCGAGTGAACGCCGAAGGTGGCGTTCATGGCCGGACCATCCGCTTTGTCGTCGAAGACAACGGTTATCAGATGCCACGCGCCATGCAGGGCTATAACAAGCTGCTGAATCGCGACAAGGTTTTTGCCATGCTGCAATCGCTGGGAACGCCAATGAACTTGGCGGGATTCAAGCTGTTGGATCCAAAAGGGATTCCCAACGTTGCCCCTCTGACAGCCGCGCGTCAGATGTTGCAGGAGCCAATGCGCAACAAATTCACGTCCTTCTCGACCTACTTCGATCAAAGCCGTGTTGGTGTGAAGTATCTGGCCGGTCAGTTCGGGTCTCAGGCGGTGTGCAGCATGTATCTGCCGACAGACTTCGGGGAAGAAATCCTTGAAGGAACGAAGGCAGGTGCCGAAGAAGCAGGCATCAGCTTTGTCGCCGAGACCACGCACAAGCCGGATGAGACGGATTTCGTCGGCTCGCTCAGCAAATTGCGGGATGAAGGATGCGATATCGTGACGATAGCGCTTGGGGTAAGGCAGGCGATAACCGTTGTGGGCACTGCCAAGAAGATGGGCCTTGAGGATATGAAATTCCTCGGCACCTCGGCCAGCTTCCTGACCGTGGTCGCCCAGGTGCCCGGCGGCGTGACCGAAGGCTTTTACGCCGCAGCCTCCTGGCAGGACTTGTGGGCGCGGGCAGATGAACCTGCGCCCGCAGCCTTCATTGAAGAATACAAAGCGGCTACCGGCGAAGACCCGGTGGGCTTTGCGATGCTGGGGTATTCAGCGGCGGAAATGATGGTCATGGCGCTTGAAGCCGCAGGCCCTGATCTGACGCACGACAGCTTCATCGCCGCGATGGAAACGTTGGACTATCAGGACGAGTTGATCGGGAATCACATGTCATTCGGTCCCGAAGATCATCAGGGCGCCGATTCAGTCTATGTCAACGTGGTTGAAGACGGAGCCTGGAAACTGGTCTATGAGGAATAGCTCAGGGAAACTCCTTACCTGAATTCAGCAACTACGACCCGCCCGCTTGGGCGGGTCTTGCATATTGGGTGCATGGCGCTGATCTCGGCACCCGCTAAGCTTGCGCTGTCACGAAACTGTTATTATCTGGCGGTATGGCTACATCTCGAATCGAAAATCGGCTGAACCTGCAAAACTGCGAAGTCATAGCGCAGGGAAACCGTCAGTTTGTTTATCAACACCCTGACTCGCCGGACACGCTTCTGAAAATTCCGCAACCGCATACCCAGGACGAAAACGCCAACCTGGTGACGGACACCTTGTTCGACCGTCTTTTTCGCCGGTCTACGGTGTTCAAAGGGTTCTTGCGCGAATTTCATGAGTCCTTTGACCTGATGGTTCGCTATCAGAACCGAGACGAACCTATTCCGGTCTGTGAAGTCCGCGGCGTGATCCAAACCAATCTGGGTCTTGCGCTGATGTACGAGCGCATCTCGGAACCGGACGGCCAATTGTCACCCAGCCTAAAGGAGCTGGCCCAAAGCGGGCGTCTAACGCAGGAACATCTGGATTCACTGAACAAACACTTTGACATGTTGGTCGAAGAACAGGTCCTTATCAGCAACAAGAATGCTGGAAATATTGTCTATCAGTCGTACTCTGACGGGTCCGGGCGGTGGGTATGGATCGACAGTTTTGGCAGCAAGCAGATGATACCCATACGCCGCTGGTCGCGCCGTATGAACAAGCGCAAACTTGATCAGATTAGGCAAAGGTTCATGGGCCTCGCCGAAGCGGCGGTACAACAAAGCAAAGCTGAACATTAACCTGCGTTCAGACGAAACCAGCGGTTTATCACCTGCAACTGGCGCAATCGCCTGAACAAAAAAACGGTCGCAATTTCTTGCGACCGTCTGAATTCTGAATCTCTGTAGCTTATTAACGCTTCGAGAACTGGAACGAACGGCGTGCCTTGCGCTTACCGAACTTCTTACGTTCCACAACGCGGCTGTCGCGGGTCAGGAAGCCAGCGGCTTTCAGGGCGCCGCGCAGGCTGGGATCGTACAGCTGCAGTGCTTTCGAGATGCCGTGCTTGACCGCACCGGCCTGACCGGTCAGGCCACCGCCTTTGACGGTTGCGACAACGTCGAACTCACCTTCCACGCCGGCAACCTGGAACGGCTGGCGCAGGATCAGCTGCAGAACGGGACGTGCAAAGTAGACGTCCTGATCCTTGCCGTTCACGGTAACCTTGCCGGAACCCGGCTTGATCCAAACGCGGGCAACAGCGTCTTTACGCTTGCCGGTTGCATAGGAGCGACCCAGTTCGTCACGCACGGGTTCACGCACGATGACTTCTTCGGCCACGGTTTCAACGCCTGCGACGGCGCTCAGCTCTTCGAGAGTATTGATCTGATCAGCCATCGGTCATTAGCTCCGGGTGTTTTTCTTGTTCATGGACTTAACGTCCAGAACTTCGGGGGCCTGGGCTTCGTGCGGGTGCTCGGCACCGGCGTAAACGCGCAGGTTGGTCATCTGCTGGCGCGCCAGACGGTTGCCCGGCAGCATGCGCTTGACCGCCTGGGTCACGACGCGCTCGGGGTGTGCACCCTCGAGGATCTGCTGCTTGGTGCGCGATTTGATGCCGCCCGGGTGGCCAGTATGCCAGTAGAAGTTCTCTTCGCGCTTCTTGCCGGTCATCTGGATTTTGTCAGCGTTGATTACGATGACATTGTCGCCCATGTCCATGTTCGGGGTGAACGACGCTTTGTGCTTGCCACGCAGACGCATGGCGACGATCGAGGCAAGACGGCCCAGAACAACGCCCTCGGCGTCGATCAGGATCCATTTCTTGTCGATGTCTGCAGGTGTTGCAGAAAAGGTTTTCATGGCAGGATAGTCCTGTTTGATGTGAAAGACCGCCCCTGGCGGAGCGGCCCGAATTCGATGGATGGGGTTTAGACCTACTGCAATCAACGGTCAATACGTGCAAGCGTGATTTAATTAAGTAATTACAGCAGGTTAAAAAATAGGTATTATTTTACCCCAAAAAACTTGTTCCAAAATGGCCATCATTCATCACACTGATATAGTCACAGGTATGTCATGCCTTTTGGATGCGGAGAAGTCACATGAAGGAACTGACCCGGACAATAGCGAAGTATGGAGCTGCCTGGCAGGAAACTGATGCGAATAAGCGCCTTGAATTGCTGACGCAGTGCTTCGCGGAAAATGGTAGTTATGTAGATCCAACCGCTGATGTTTCGGGCCGAAAGGAATTGTGCGCGCATATTGGGAATGTCCTGAAGGATGCGAATGGCCGCGTCGACATTACCAGCAGCCCGACATCACATCATGACGTGGTCCATTTTACGTGGCACATGGTGGCGCCCGATGGCTCGGTCATGGTTGCGGGACATGATTTTGTTCATCTGGATGCACAAGAAAAAATTGCGCATTTGGCCGGATTCTTCGGGGACCCATCGCCTCTGCCTTAGCAATCAGACACTGATTTGTTCGGGTGGGTTGTCTAGCAGAGCCCGTAAGCGGTGCATCGCATCTTCAAATCGTTCAAGGGACACATGCCCGTTCATGGCAATGCGTACCGCGTTCGGGGCGCGACCATCGCGCAGTGCGAACTCATCTGCCGAGCGCAGCTGAATTCCTTCACGCTCTGCCGCGCGGCTGAAGGCTGCGGCCCGCCACCCCGATGGAAGGTTCAGCCAGACAAACGGCACGTCCGGTGCCCAGTTCAAATCGAAGCCGCCCAGTGCGTTTACCGCAACGCGCACATATTCCCCCATCCGCTTGCGCACATCCTGCGTCACCTTTCGGGTCCGGGGATCTGACAGCAACAGACGCGTCAGTTCGGCCAAAGGCTGTGCCAGGCCAAAATATCCGTATTCTGCCGAACGGCGCAGATCCACGCTACGCTCCCTTGGTGCGATGGCGAACCCGACCCGCAGAGCCGGTGTCAGAATTTTCGAGATCGAAGAAACGTGCCATCCCCTTTCGGGCGCCAACGCGCGATAGCTTGGCTCGCGGGCGTCCCCCATGCGATAACAATCGTCCTCGATAATCTGAACGTCATAGCGGCGGGCGACCTCGACAATCTCTTTTCGGCGTTCCAGTGGCGTGTGTGACCCGGTCGGATTTTGTACTTCGGGCGAGACGCAGACAGCCTGCGCCGGGGTCTGGCGCAAAACATGCTCCATCGCGTCCGGATCAATTCCCCACCGGTCCATTTTGACGCCGACAACTTGCGCGCGCATCAACTCTCCGGCCCGGCGGAACCCGGCGTAAGACAAGTCTTCGACCAGAACGACCGGCTTGGGGCCACGCAAGATAGTCTGAAACACCAGGCACAGCCCGTTCTGTCCGCCGTGTGTCAGTACAATATCATCATGGGTCAATGCGCCCAGCGGAAGATCTGAAAGCCAGTCGACCACCGCCTGACGCATCGGCTTGTACGCGTCACGCGTTGGGTAGTTCAGGAAAAGGCCGGGATCGGACTGAGCCACCTTCTGTAGGCATTCCCGGATCAAAGCCACCTGCCCTGCATCGGCCAGGCGCGGGCTGAACAGACTTACATTTGCGTTGTACTTGTCATCCCGCAAATGCAGCTGCCTAGCCCAGACATCGTCCAGAATGGGCGATTGTGGCGGGGCTACAAATGTACCACGCCCGACCTCGGCGTGTAGCAAGCCCTCGTCCGTCAGAATCGTATAAGCGCGTGCAACAGTGCCGGGCGTGATCTGCAGTCGATACGCAAGCTCGCGGACCGGAGGTAGTTTCGCACCAACTTCCAGAATATTGTTATCAATGGCTTTTCGGATTGTGTCGGCCACCAATGTATACTTGGGACCTTTGGATTTCGGCAATGACTCTGGCCAAATTGTATCCATTACAATTCTTCCTTTGATTTTGACACAATCCTGAATGTATCAAGTACATGTACCGAACATTTACGCTTTGTGTCAATACAATTTGAAAGGAACCATGACATGACACGCGCAATGCACAACCCCGCCCTTATGCTGCTGACCGACAGCCCCCGGCTGCCGCTGATCGCCGCGCTGGCAGTGCGGTTTGCTGCGACGGTCACCAAATGGGAACAACGCCGCCGCAGCCGCGTCAATCTTGGAAAGCTGGACGATAAATTGCTGCAGGATGTCGGTTTGACCCGGCATCAGGCCTATCGCGAAACCAAACGCTATTTCTGGATGAACTAGAGATCCCCAGTCCCATTATTGGGACCTCTTCCCTGGCCGGGGCATGCCCCCGGCCTTTTTTATCCAAAAGCGGCCGCAGCCGATCCTTCCGGCGGAAGAGAGTATGTCATGCTGGCCCGCGCGACGGGTTTGTCCGAGCCTTCTGAAAACATCAGAACATCACCGACAGCCAATGTCCGCCCCAGTTTCAGCAAACTACAATGTGCAATCATGTCCGCGCCGCCATCGGGTTTGCGCAGGAAATCCATTGAAGCGCTGGTCGTAACCGCCAAGGCCTGCCGCCCTTTTCTGGCCAGAACCATCGCGTAGACACTGACATCGGCGAGCGCAAAGATGGAAGGGCCCGAAATAGTACCGCCGGGCCGAAGGTGCCGGTCAGCAACAATCAGGCGCATTTTGACCGAGTCGTCAGACAATTCCTCGACCATGAAATCCTCGCGAACCTGCGGAAAGACCTGCGCCAGATAATCAGACAGTTCTTTTTTGTTCAGCGCCAACGACATACTTCCACTCCTCGCCTTGTCGCCCTAGAGTTGGCGCACAGCCAGCAGGAGGGCAAGATGGCAATTCTGGAACGTAACGACACCGGCGCAATCGCACATCTGAAAATGAACGCGCCCGAACGCCTGAATGCCCTGAGCGACGAATTGCTGGCGGCGCTGCAGGCCGAGCTTGACGCACTGAAATCCGATGCCTCGATCCGCGCAGTGATCCTTTCCGGTGCCGGGAAGGCATTTTGCGCAGGACACGACCTGAAGCAGATGACCGCCGGTCGCCAGGCTCCGGACCGTGGGCGGGGGTATTTTCAGGACTTGTTCGCGCGGTGTGCCCGAATGATGATGTCCATCCAGTCTCTGCCCCAGCCCGTCATCGCGCAGGTACATGGCATCGCGACCGCCGCGGGCTGCCAGCTTGTCGCGACTTGCGATCTGGCGATAGCGGCCGAAGGCACTCGGTTTGGCGTCAATGGGGTAAACATCGGGCTTTTCTGTTCAACGCCGATGGTTGCGCTTAGCCGGAACATCCCGCGCAAGCATGCATTCGAGATGCTGACCACCGGCGACTTCATTTCTTCCGAAAGGGCAGCTGAGTTGGGGCTTGTGAATCGGGCAGTGCCGGAAATGTTGTTGGAACATGAAACGATGTCTTTGGCCGAACACTTGGCGACCAAACTCGGAACCGCTGTAAAAATTGGGAAAGAGGCGTTTTACCAGCAACTCGAAATGCCAATCCAACAGGCCTATTCCTATGCCGGCGACGTAATGGCGGAAAACATGCTGCATCGGGATACCGAGGAAGGAATCTCGGCTTTTATCGAAAAACGGCCGCCAAATTGGCACCAATGAGGCAATTGTTTTACATTTTTTTCCTCACTGTCCGTATTTTTGCACTTTTCAAAAGGGCGACACTGTGGCAAAGCTGGGTCGAGGCTAAGGCCTCAACGATACTTTTGGGTCGCCGTGGGCGGAAGGTCCCTCCGAGCTGGTCTCTCTCACCGGCGTAGACATTCCCGCAGCGGCGACCCCAAGATCCCCTTCTCAATCCGCACATTATACGACGCGCGTAGTTCTGTTGCGTCGGTCAGCACTCTGCCCTATGTGGCAGCTTATGACACAGAAACTGCATATCGTGGGCGGCGGCATGGCCGGGTCCGAGGCGGCCTGGCAGGCCGCGGAGCTTGGCGTGGATGTCGTGATTCACGAAATGCGACCCAAGGTGGGCACATTTGCGCATCAGACCGGCAATCTGGCCGAGATGGTTTGTTCGAACTCTTTCCGGTCGGATGATGATGAACAGAACGCCGTCGGTCTGCTGCACTGGGAAATGCGCGCCGCAAACGGGTTGATCATGACAACCGCCGATGCGTATCGGTTGCCCGCCGGTGGCGCACTGGCGGTTGACCGCGATCCGTTTGCCGAGGCAGTCACCGCCAAATTGCAGGCGCACCCTCGTATCGAGATCACTGGAGAGGAAATCACCGCCCTGCCCGATGACGGACAATGGATCTTTGCGACCGGGCCGCTGACATCGCCAAATTTGGGTGAAGCCATCCGCACAGAGACCGGAGCCGAGTCGCTGGCCTTTTTCGATGCCATCGCACCGATCGTGTACGCCGACAGCATCGATATGAGTCGGGCCTGGATGCAGTCGCGCTATGACAAGGGCGAAACCGAAGAAGAACGAACGGCCTACCTGAACTGCCCCATGGATCGCGATCAGTATGAGGCGTTCATCGACGCGTTGCTGGCTGCGGACAAAACCGAGTTTCACGAAGGTGAAACCGCAGGCTATTTTGATGGCTGCCTGCCGATCGAGGTCATGTCGGAACGCGGTCGTGAAACCTTGCGGCACGGGCCCATGAAGCCAGTTGGCCTGACGAACCCGCATCAACCGGACGTCAAACCCCATGCGGTGGTTCAGTTGCGCCGCGACAACGCGCTGGGAACGCTGTTCAACATCGTCGGCTTCCAGACCAAAATGAAATACGGGGCCCAGACCGAGGTGTTTCGCATGATCCCTGGGCTGGAGAACGCCAGCTTCGCGCGTTTGGGTGGCATTCACAGAAATACCTTTATCAACTCTCCGACATTGCTGGATTCGCAGATGCGACTGAAATCCAAACCAAATATCCGATTTGCTGGCCAGATCACGGGTGTTGAAGGCTATGTCGAAAGCGCGGCGATGGGTCTGTTGGCCGGTCGTTTGGCCGCCGCTGAAATCATGGGTCTTTCGAAACCTGAAGTGCCGCAGGACAGTGCCATGGGTGCCCTGATCCATCACATCACCGGAGGGGCCGAGGCCAGGACTTTCCAGCCGATGAACGTAAATTTCGGCCTGTTTCGCCCAGTTGACGGCCTTAAAGGCGGACGGCGCGGGCGAAAGGACCGTTACAAAGCCTACACTGACCGAGCCAAAACCGAATGGAAGAACTGGCTTGCGCATTGGTGACTGGACGCGCCGGGCAAACCGGGCCTAACATACCGGTATGAGCGACAAATACCTCAAAGACACTTACGATCTGGATAGCCCGCAGGAAACACGGGCACATTATCAGAAATGGGCCCCGTCCTACGATGACGAGGTTGGCGCCAATGGTTATGCCACGCCGGGACGTGTTGCCGAGGCGCTATGGTCCAAAATGCCCGAGGCACAGACACCAATTCTTGATTACGGGTGCGGCACAGGCCTGTCCGGCGTCGCATTAAGGGATGCCGGTTTTCAGATCGTCGACGGTGCTGACCCAACACCGCAGATGCTTGAAGGGGCCAAGGCCAAAGGGGTTTATCGCAACCTGAAGACCTTCGACATCACAAACTCAAAACCTTTGACGGCTGGTGAGTACAAGGCAATCACAGCGATAGGCGTGATCGGCATCGGCGCAGCCCCGCCCGAGACATTGGATATGCTGATGCATGCGCTTCCCAAAGGCGGGTTGCTTGCATTTTCTTTTAACGATCATGCGCTTGCGGATCATACTTACACCGTTCGATTGAATGACTGGCTGGATATGGGCGCGGCGCGCCTATTGTTCCGCGAATACGGTCCGCACCTGCCCGGCCTGGACCTGAAGTCCGAAGTGTATGTTGTAGAAAAGACGTGACTTTTGTAACCCGGTTTGCCCCGTCACCCACAGGTCCGTTACATCTGGGGCACGCTTACTCTGCCTTGCTTGCCAGCGAAACGGCCATTGCCGAAGGCGGAGAGTTTCTTCTGCGCATTGAAGATATCGACCGTTCCAGATCGCGGCTGATATGGGAAGACCAGATTTATGAGGACCTGAGATGGCTGGGCCTGCATTGGCCTGAACCAGTCATGCGCCAATCCGCGCGTTCGGCGATTTATGAAAAAGCGCTTGATGATCTTTGGGTTCAGGGCCTGCTTTACCCTTGTACCTGCAATCGCAGGGACATTCTGGCTGCCGCCAGCGCCCCACAAGAAGGTGCGCCGTTGCATGGTCCGGATGGAATCATCTACCCCGGAACGTGTCGTGGAACTCTGAAAGAACGAGGTTCAGGCGGAAACAGGCGGCCAACAGACATCCCGCTTCGTCTGGACATCTCGGCAGCAACCCAAAAAGCCGCCAGCCTTTTCAAAGACCGCACGATACCAGGTGGACCGATGACATCGGTAGCGAGTTTCGCGGAATTGGGTGAAGGCCCAAACGGCGAGACCGGAGTGATTGAGTTCACTCCGGAAGAGATGGAAACCTGCATCGGTGATGTAGTCCTGTCCCGGCGTGATATGGGAACATCATACCACCTTTCCGTCGTTCTGGATGATGCGGCACAGGGCGTCACGCATGTTGTTCGCGGACAGGACCTGTTCGAAGCCACCCGAATACATGTTCTGCTACAAGCGCTGCTTGGTCTTCCGACGCCAATTTATCACCATCACCGCCTGATCCGGGATGATACCGGCAAACGGCTGGCCAAGCGTGATGATGCCAGGGCGATCTCAAAATACCGCGAAGAAGGGGCCAGCCCCGGTGATATCCGAGCGATGGTCGGGCTATAGCGGCCGCTACGACATCGGTGCCATCAATTCGACTTCGTTGCCATCTCTTACGGCAGTGTAAAAACAACTGCGTCTGTTGGTATGACAAGCCGGTCCTGTCTGGCGCACAAGAACCAACAGGCAATCCCGATCGCAATCGACCCGGAAATCCACCAGTTCCTGCATGTTCCCCGAGGTTTCACCCTTGACCCAGAAGGACTGACGGGATCTGGACCAATACGTAACGCGGTGTGTATCCAGCGTGCGCTGAATGGCTTCAGCGTTCATCCATGCCATCATCAGAACGTCGCCTGTCTGCTCATCCTGAGCGATGGCGGGGATCAGACCGGATTCGTTGTATTTCAGGTTGGACGGATCAAAGACGGGTGTTTCAGACATGACAAAAACCTTTTGCATCCCGAGGGCTGGCCACTATGTATGGGGAACAGACAATGAGGGAAAGCCATGTCCGGCGAGAACGATCTAATCAAGCTCTATTCCGGCCGCATTCTGGCGCTTGCTTCGGATATTCCGCATTTGGACCGGCTGGATCACCCTGACGCGAGCGTCAAGAAAAGGTCTCCGTTGTGCGGGTCCACTGTCACCGTTGACGTCAAACTGCGCGATGGGCGGATTTCTGATTTTGGACAGGATGTGAAAGCCTGCGCGCTTGGGCAAGCCTCTGCTTCGGTTGTGGGTCAGGCCATTATTGGCGCGACCCGGGCGCAGGTGGAACTGGCGCGCGAACAGCTTTCGGCAATGTTAAAAAAAGCAGGCCCTGCTCCCGATGCGCCGTTTGACGGGCTTGAGCTGCTGATGCCTGCCCGCGATTACAAGAACCGGCATGCCTCGATCTTGCTGGCGCTGGACGCGACGGCCGAGGCGATGGAAAAAGCAGAACAGGCCAACTGCGCCTGAACGTGGTATTTTTTTGAAAATCTCTCTAGTCTCCGGGCTGAAATTGGGGAGAGAGAGTTTTGGATAATTTACTTGAGCATTTCGTGACCCTTTGGGTTGTGATCGACCCGATCGGTACAATTCCAGTCTTTGTTGCCGTCACGGCGGGTATCGAGGCTTCGGCACGTCGCAAGACGGCATTACTCGCTGCGTTGATCAGTGCCGGTGTGTTGCTGTTTTTTCTTGTGTTCGGTCAATTGCTGATCGAAGCGCTGGATATCGGCCTGAACTCGTTTCAGGTGGCCGGGGGGATCATCCTGTTCCTGTTCGCGCTGACGATGATTTTCGGGGAAAGTAAATCGGAAACCGATCAGCGCCTGGTCGAAGAGGATTCTGCGATCAGCACAAGTAAGCCCAACCCGGCAATTTTTCCGCTGGCGGTGCCGTCCTTGGCTTCACCCGGCGCTATGCTGGCTGTCGTCATTCTAACCGACAACAATCGATACAGCTTTGCGGATCAGGGAATTACCGCGCTGGTGATGCTGGTGGTTTTGGCAATTGCCGCGGTATTGATGTTGTTGGCCGACCCCATCATCCGGGTCATCGGGCATTCCGGATCGGCCATCATCAGTCGCGTCATGGGAATGATCCTGGCCTCGGTTGCGGTCAATTCAGTTCTATCGGCACTGATGGAAATCTTCAGAACGGGCCAATTGTAAAAAAAACCGCCGCACCTTCCGGGCGGAAAGGGCGGCGGCAGGTAACGCGTTTCTCGTGGGGGTCCGGATATCCGCGTGGGGCCGAGGCTTGGCCCCTCAAGGGAATTGGGACAGGCAAGTCACCCTTGACTGAATTGGGGAAACAAGCGCGGCTTAATCGGCACGAGATCGCAGGCAGAAAGGCTTAGAAACCCACGGGAAGGTGAAGGGCAACCACCAGGATGACGACCAGTGACACCGCGCCCGCCGCATCCTGAACAAGTGTGGCTTGCGAGCGGGTAATGGCGGTTTTGATCTGGTTCAGCATGGGTTCACCTCCGGTCAGGGTTTTAATCCTTTGTTGACCTTTTGTTCTCATATTTTGCTGAGTCGGTAAAGAACTTTTAGAGAACATTTGTGAACTAAGTGGAACTTCTCACCTAACCTACTGAAATCAAACGGATGGCCTGATCCTGTTTCATCAGCCATAGCAGAACTCGCGCGGCCTTGCCCCGGTCTGACGTCAAATCCGGATCCGCAGACAGCAATGCCCTGGCGTCTGACTGGGCAACCGCCATCAATCCGGCCTGACGTTCCAGATCGGCAATACGGAACTTCGGCAAACCGGATTGCGCGGTTCCAATCAGATCCCCGGCTCCTCGCATCTGCAGGTCGGTCTCAGATATGCGAAACCCGTCCTCAGTCTCGCGCAAGACTTCAAGACGTTTGCGCCCGCCGTCGCTCAGCGGTGGTTGATACATCAACAGACAGGTGGATGCGTCCTGGCCCCTGCCGACCCGCCCACGCAATTGATGCAATTGCGCCAGCCCGAATATCTCGGCGCGTTCGATTACCATGATCGTGGCATTTGGAACGTTTACGCCCACCTCGATCACCGTCGTTGCTACCAGAACTTTGGTGTTGCCAGATTGAAAGGCTTCCATCGCGGCGTCTTTTTCGGCCGGGGGCATTTGTCCATGCACTAGGCCGACCACATCATCCCCCAGTATCGCGCGCAGCCGCTTGAACCGTTCCTCGGCAGCAGTCAGGTCTGAAACCTCGGATTCGTCCACCAGGGGGCAAACCCAATAGCACTGCCTGTCTTCTTCGATGGCGTGCCTCAGGTGGGCCACAACCTCATCCATGCGTTGCGTGCTGACAACGGCTGTTTTGACAGGCTTGCGTCCGGGCGGCTTTTCATCCAGCACCGAGACATCCATGTCTCCGTATTGCGCGAGCGCCAGACTGCGCGGAATCGGCGTGGCGGTCATGACAAGGACATCGGCGCCCTTCCCCTTGTCCGACAATTCCATTCGCTGGCGCACACCAAACCTGTGCTGCTCATCCACAATGGCCAAATGCAGGGCTTTGAATTCCACATCGCCCTGAAAAACGGCATGTGTGCCGACAAGTATCTGAATATCACCCTTTCTCAGCGCGGCCAGCTTGGCTTTGCGTTCAGCGCCTTTGTCCCGTCCGGTCAGGATTTCCAGCACGACACCAGCCTCGTCCGCGAGTGGGCGCAATCCCTCCAGATGCTGCCGCGCCAGAATCTCGGTCGGCGCCATCATGACGCCCTGCCCGCCCGCTTCGACCGCGATCAGCAACGCCATGAAAGCGACTAGCGTTTTGCCGGCGCCAACATCCCCCTGTAGCAAACGGTTCATTCGTGCGGCTGACGCCATGTCGGCGGAAATCTCCTCGATGGCCTGCAATTGTGCACCTGTGGGGCGATATGGCAGGCTGCTCAGCACCTTCGATTGCAACACGCCGGTTGCCCTGCTGACAATTCCGCGCGACTTCCTTTCCCGGCTTCGGGCCAGGGCCAGCGTCAACTGATGGGCCAGCAATTCGTCATAAGCCAGACGCTCACGCGCGGGTGCAAACATTGCTACGTCATCTGCCCCTTGCGGAAGATGTGCCGACTGGATGGCCGTTTTCCAGCCCTGCCAGTTCTGACGCGCCACCTGAGCCGGATCGATCCATTCGTCCAAATCCGGAGCGCGGGCCAAGGCGCTTTGCGCCGCCTTGTATGCGGTCTTCTGTGTCACGCCTTGGGTCAGATGATAGACAGGTTCAAACTCCGGCAGCTCTCCGGCCTGTTCCGGCGAAACCACGTGATCGGGGTGTACCATCTGCGCCATTCCGTCGAACAGCTCCAGTTTACCTGACACCAACCTGCGTGCCCCGGGCGGCAGAATTTTCGTAAGGTAGTCGCCACGCGCGTGAAAAAACACCAGCTGGAAATCGGCCTGACTGTCCTCGACTTGAATACGATACGCGCCGCCTTTCGTTCTTGGGGGGCGATGCGTGCCGACCGTGACCTCGACCGTCAGTGTCGTTGGCAGGTTTGCGCCCTGAATAGTGTCACGCCGCCGCCGGTCGATGACGGCATATGGCAGAGCAAACAAAACGTCACGAGGTGACTCGATTCCGATCTGCCCCAACAACTGAGCTGTTTTCGGACCGACACCTTCAAGTGTTTCAAGCCGGGCGAAAAGTGGAAACAGGGGTTCAGGGCGGCCGCTCATGCATCCCCGATCAGCTGCAGCCAGCCGTCTTCATCCAACGTTGTAATCCCAAGATCCGCCGCTTTCTTGGCCTTTGACCCCGCGCCGGGACCTGCCACAAGAAGGTCGGTTTTCTGACTGACCGAACCTGAAACCTTGGCACCCAACGCTTCTGCCCGAGCTTTAGCTTCCGCACGCGTCATCTTTTCAAGCGTTCCGGTGAATACAACCGTTTTTCCGGCAACCGGACTGTCGGATGCCGGGGCCTCCGGTGGTATGATCGTCAGGTGTCTGCGCAAATCGTCAAACGCCTGACGCTCTTCCGAGTTTGCGAAAGCATCGGACAGGGACAGCCCCAAAGTCGCACCGATGCCGTCAATGCCGATCAGATCGGACCAGGCCTGCGCGGCGGTCTTCGGGACATCCGACCCAATTATCGCGGCATCGCGCGCCTCCTTGATCCGTGCTCTTCGGTTGCCGGCTGTCGCGGCTTGGCGCTCAGCCTCCTCTGCTTCATCCGCGGCGCGTTGGGCCAGAGCAGCCGCCCGGGCTGCATCAATGGCCTGCGCCATCGCTTCCCAATCCCGATAGAACAACGCAAGATCCCGTGCGCCCACTTCACCAACGTGGCGTATCCCCAGCGCAAACAGTAGTCGCGCCAACGGGATCGTGCGCTTCTCCTCAATCGCTTCAAACAGATTTCCGGCCGAGGTCTCGCCCCACCCATCCCTGTTTTTCAACCGCGCCAGGTTTTTGGCGTCACGCTCTTTCAGAGTGAAGATATCCGCAGGCGTGTTGATCGGTAGCGTCGGGTCGTCATGAAACATTTCGATCTGTTTGGCGCCCAGACCTTCGATATCGAAAGCCTTGCGAGATACAAAATGCTTCAGCTTTTCAACGGCCTGTGCCGGGCAAATCATACCTCCCGTACAGCGGCGAACCGCATCCCCGTCCTCCCGGATCGCTTCGCTTCCGCATTCAGGGCACCGTGTTGGAAATTCGAAAACAACAGAGTCGACGGGACGCTTTGACAGATCCACGTCCGCCACTTTTGGGATCACATCGCCTGCCCGATAGACCTGAACCCAGTCGCCAACCCGAATATCTTTGCCATCTCGGATTGTTCCGCCTTTTGCATCGCGCCCGGCTATATAGTCTTCGTTGTGCAGCGTCGCGTTGGAGACGACGACTCCGCCAACCGTCACTGGGTGCAGCCGGGCCACGGGGCTAAGCGCGCCGGTTCGGCCGACCTGAATATCGATGGCCTCAAGCCGGGTCCAGGCCAGTTCTGCGGGAAACTTGTGGGCCACCGCCCAGCGTGGCGTGGTCGACCGGAACCCAAGCCTAGCCTGAAGCGCCAGCTCGTTTACTTTGTAAACAACGCCGTCGATGTCATAGCCAAGCGTTGCGCGTTGCGCCTCGATGTCCCGATAATGGTCCAGCATCTGACCGGTTGTTTCACACAGCCGTGTCAACGCATTTGTGGCAAACCCGAAACCCGCAAGCCGTTCAATTGCGGCCATTTGCGTGTCGGCCAAAGGTTCTGACAATTCGCCCCAGGCATAGGCAAAGAACCTCAACGGTCGCGTCCGGGTGATGGAGGCATCCAACTGACGCAAAGACCCGGCCGCGGCGTTGCGGGGGTTGGCAAATGCTTTGTCGCCAGCCTGTGACTGACGCGCATTCAGGTCGTCGAAATCGACATGTGACATGTAGACCTCACCCCGAACCTCGAGAACTTCGGGTGCGTTTTCAATGGTTTGAGGAATGTCCGAAATCATGCGCGCGTTTTCGGTTACGTTCTCGCCCACCTCACCGTCGCCACGCGTTGCGGCCTGAACCAGTTTTCCACCCTCATACCGCAAGGACAAGGACAGACCGTCGATCTTCGGTTCTGCAGTGAAGGCAAGCGGCGCATCATCCCGCAACCCCAGGTATTTCCGGATCGAACGATCAAAATCCCTGACGTCTTCGTCGTCAAAGGCATTGCCCAGGGACATCATCCGCACAGAATGTGCAACTTTGGAAAACCCTTCAGCGACGCGCGCGCCTACCTGCTCGCTTGGGCTGTCGGGACGTTTCAGATTCGGAAACCGCGCTTCGATTTCTGCATTTCTGCGCTTGAGCCGGTCGTACTCCGCATCCGAAATCTCGGGCGCGTCTTCTGTGTGATATTGGGTATTGGCGCGCAGCAGAAGGTCAGAAAGGCGCGCCAGTTCTTCCTGCGCTTCCTGTTCTGTCAGGTCGGTTACCGAAATGGAGTTGCTCATGGCCTCGCCCTGTCACGTGATCTTGGACCCCAGTGATAGGGCGAGGTCATGGCCAGGTCCAGTCGTGCTGTTCGTGAGTGAGGGTGCCGCCCTGAACCGGCAGCGGCATTTTCAGATTTCGCTCAGGCGCCGACTGCCATTCGGGTTTCATCGAGGCTGTTGTTTTGCGGATCGCGTAAAACATAGCCCCGCCCCCAAACCGTTTCGATGTAATTTTCACCTCCGGTTGCATTGCTCAGTTTCTTGCGTAGCTTGCAAATGAAGACATCAATTATCTTCAGTTCCGGTTCGTCCATTCCGCCGTATAAATGATTTAGAAACATCTCCTTTGTCAGGGTTGTTCCCTTTCGAAGGCTCAGCAGTTCGAGCATCTGATACTCCTTGCCTGTCAGATGAACCGCTTTACCTTCGACTTCAACAGTTTTTGCGTCGAGGTTGACTGCGACGCGTCCGGTGTGAATGACGGACTGCGAATGCCCCTTTGAGCGCCGGATGATCGCGTGAATGCGGGCGACCAATTCTTCACGATGGAAAGGTTTGGTCAGATAGTCATCGGCACCAAAACCGAACCCTTTGATTTTACTTTCGGTATCGTCCGCGCCCGACAGTATCAGGATCGGAGTTTCGACCCGAGCAATCCGCAATTGCCGCAACACTTCATGTCCGGTCATGTCTGGCAGGTTGAGGTCCAGCAATATCAGGTCGTAGTCATAAAGCTTTGCCAGATCGATGCCTTCTTCGCCGAGATCCGTTGCGTAAACGTTCAGGTTGGCATGTGTCAGCATCAGTTCGATGCTTTTGGACGTTGTCGGATCATCCTCGACAAGAAGTATACGCATTCACTGCTCCAATTCAGGTCAATATTGCAATTTCAATTCAACCTTGATCAAAAATAGTTAACCCGGTTTTACCGTTGAATCATTTATTCATTCTCTACCTTGGGTTGTCTATATTTTTTTAACGCTGTCACTTTTAATGCGTCCACCCCGTAGTCTGCGACGGCGGCGACCCACCCATTGAATTCCTCGTCACTGATTCCATATCGTTTCTTTGCGTCCGATAGGGAAATCAGCCCATACACGACGCCCCGAACAACAGTTGCCTTGCGCGAGGCGACCCAGCGGCGCGTTTCCGCCGGAGGCAGATCAGCCCGCGATAAAACCGTTCCATCCGGCAGGGTTACCGATCTTGGCCCCTCAACTTTGTGCAAATACATCGTTCGCCTCACTTTCTGCTGCGACAAAGCTGCGCCCAGCATACTTAAAGCCACATGAAACCGCCCCTTGAGAGTGTCTAGAATTTTCCTATATTCTGCCGGTCTTTCTTAATCCGCACTGGAAATGCCATGGCCCTCGATACCGAGACACCGCTGAACTCGCTTGGATTTGCCAAACCGCCCTCGGAAACCCGGGTGGTCGTGGCCATGTCCGGTGGTGTCGACAGCTCTGTTGTGGCCGCCTATCTGGCTGATCAGGGGTATGACGTCGTGGGTGTAACGCTGCAGCTTTACGATCACGGCGCGGCCCTGGCCAAGAAGGGTGCCTGTTGTGCCGGCATCGACATTCACGACGCGCGTCGCGTGGCCGAAGAGCGGGGATTCCCGCATTACGTGCTGGACTACGAAAACATCTTCAAAGACGCGGTGATAGACGAGTTTGCTGACAGTTATCTGGCGGGCGCAACGCCCGTTCCCTGTATTCGTTGCAATGAGCGTGTGAAATTCAAGGATCTGCTGGAAACCGCTAAGGATCTCGAGGCCGACTGCATGGCAACCGGCCACTACATCCAGCGCAAGGTTGGTCCCAATGGGCCCGAGCTGCACAGCGCGGAAGATGCAAACCGCGATCAGTCTTATTTCCTGTTCTCGACCACGCCGGAGCAACTGGATTACCTGCGTTTCCCTTTGGGGCACCTGCCTTCCAAGGACGCAACCCGCGAGATGGCCGCGCAGTATGGCCTGTCCGTTGCAGATAAACCGGACAGTCAGGACATCTGTTTTGTTCCAGATGGAAACTATGCCAGCGTGATCGAGAAGCTGCGCCCCGGAGCAGCCGAGCCGGGTGAAATTGTTCATGCGGACGGTCGCGTTCTGGCACAGCACAACGGCGTTATTCACTACACCATTGGTCAGCGGCGTGGGCTGGGCATCGGTGGGCTGAGCGAACCGCTTTATGTCGTCAAACTGGACGTGGACAAGAAACAGGTTGTTGTTGGTCCCAAGGAAATGCTGGCCACACGTACCGTTCCCGTGCGCGAGATCAACTGGCTGGGGGACAAGCCGTTCACGTCACAAAAAGAATGGCATGTTTCGGTCAAGGTTCGTTCGACCCGCCCCCCGCGCGAAGCGATTGTCAGGCCTCTGTCGGACACGACCGCCGAGGTGGAGTTACTGACCCCGGAGGAAGGCATCTCGCCCGGTCAGGCTTGTGTGTTCTATGAAACAGATGGCAGCCGCATTTTCGGCGGTGGATGGATCTGGCGGGGATATTAACGTGGCTTCTGGCCTCAGTCTTTCTGGGGCCTAAAGGGCATCCGTCCCGGTGTTGAGAAGAATATACAGACCGACCGCGACCATAACATAGGGTGCGATCCGGTCCAGCCGGGCCATTCTGGGTGCAAACAGTTTGGCCTTAGGTGCTCCCCAGGCGGCAACTCCTGTCAGCAGACACGCGGCGGTGGCAGCACCAAACAGCCCTGCCCATCTGTATGAGGTCGATGATTCCGCAAGAAGCGGTGTCATGACTGCAAACGTGTCTATGGACAGGCTGAGAAACAACAGAACGACCGAGATCACGGCCCCTTGCGGCTGGGTGTCGGTTTTTCCTCGCCCGGAAATCTGCAACCAGATGCCCCGGACACCCAATGCAAGTGGTACAACGCCAAGGTATCCAATAGTCGTTGGATATGTGCTGTGGCTCAGCCCGATGGCGACGGCGATTGCCAGTAGAAGAACGACGGTTTGCGCGACGGCGAACCCCACGACCGGACGACGTCGGCCCATGACAACGATCAGACCGAACAGCACCGCAAGGTTGTCCAGATTTGTCGAGACCTGCGCAATTCCGGCAGACAGGGCAAACAGAGCGTGATCAATCATGCCCGTTTCGCATCCGTGCCAGCACGGCGCGGGCCGCACGTAACCCCGGGGCCTCTCCACCCCGCCCAAGACGGTCCATCGTGAGGGCCATGGCCTCCTGCTGGGTCTTTGGTACTTCCATGACCTTTGACAAGGCTGCGGCAATCTTGTCGGGGCGGCAATCGTCCAAAAGGCACTCGGGCACAGTGCGGGTGTCTGACACCAGATTGACCAAAGTCACCGTATCCAGCTTGACCATGCGTTCGGCCATCTTCTGGGTCAGCCAGGTCAGTTTGTAGGCGATGACCATTGGGGTGGATTGCGCAGCGAGTTCCAGCGACACCGTGCCAGACGCGGCCAGTGCGACATCTGCCGCTGCAAATGCAGCACGTTTGCGAGACGCCGCCTGATCTGCCTCTAGCTCCCGTGGGTCGACCACTACGGGTTCGCCCGGCCATGATCGGATCTGATCGCGCACCGTATCGACGATGTGCGCAACTGCCGGGACCACGACGCGCATGTCCGGATGATCGCGCAGAAACAAGCTCAGGGCTTCGCCAAACACCGGTGCAAGGCGTTCGACTTCCCCGCGGCGCGATCCGGGAAGCGCCAGCAGGATCGGTGCTTCTCCCAGATCGTAGGCGCTTCGGAAGTCCGATATGTCCGTATCCGTCGCAATGGGTTCGTTGACGACTGGATGGCCGACGAAATCGCATTCCATGCCAGCCTTTGTCATGTATTGCGGCTCGAACGGCAGCAGGGCCAGAACGTGGTCGATGACCTTGGCCATTTTGTCGGCCCGACCAGGACGCCAAGCCCAAACGCTTGGCGCAACATAGTGAACGGTGCGAATGTTGCTGCCCGCCTTCACCAGCTTGGCCACACGAAGCGAGAAATCCGGGCTGTCGATGGTAATCAGCACATCGGGTTGTGTATCCAGAACCGCTTGTGCGGTTTCAGAAATGCGGCGTTTGAGGTGGAAGAACTTCGGCAGCACTTCAACCAGGCCCATGACAGACAGTTCTGACATTGGGAATCGGCTGTTCAATCCCTGCGCCTGCATCAAAGGGCCGCCTACCCCGTCGAATTCGACATCCGGGACAAGCGTCTTCAACCCTTCCATCAACGCGCCGCCCAACCGGTCGCCCGAGGGTTCACCGGCGACCAGAAACACGCGCATCAGACGGACCGCTCACGAACGAAAAGGAAAAGACCCAGCCGGTTGCATTCCTCGACGACCCGATCGCGTTGAAGGACGATGACCCCGCCTTTTTCGATAACGATGCCCGACAGACCTGCCGCAACCGCATCTGACACTGTATCAGGCCCGATTGCGGGCAGATCAACACGATGGTCCTGAGAGGGTTTTGGGGCTTTGAACAGAATGCCGCCGCCAGCATCTGGCCTTTGGGTCAGGGATTGCAGCATCCAGGCGGTTCCGAAAATCCCCTCAACCGCCATGGCCTGGCCCTTGGAAACCACGCAGGCCTGACCAATGTCGGCCGCTCCCATGGCCCGCACGATCCCGACAGCGCGGTCCGCATCCGCCAGATCCGCATCAGAAGGCTGGGTTTCGGTCAAACATCCCAACGGGGGCAACAGTTCCGGTGCGAGGTCCTGTGCCGCACGAACCGAAAGCCCGCTGTCTTCCAGAATACTGATCACAGCGCGCAACGCGCCGTCGTCGCCTGAGACAATTGCCTTCTGAATAACCGGAACCAATGGCATCGTCGCCGGATCGATCCGCGAAGGATCAATGACCGGGCGACGCACCGCGCCGGCCATGCAAATCTCGGTCACTCCACGGTTTTGAATATCAGCAATGAAACTGCCGAACCGCTCTAAAGGGAAAACGATGTCTGGCGTCAGGTCATCAGGCAGAAAGCCCTCGAGCGCACAGATCACAGGGCGTTCGGGCAAATGGCTCAACACCTCGGTCGGCAATTGCCCGGTTCCTGCGATCAGAGCCAGCACGGTCCTATTTCCCCGGTGTCAGGAATGAACGGTCGCTGTGTCCGGTCACGAAATCGACGATGCGCCGCACATACTCACTGTCGTTGCCTTCGCCTATCCGGTGGGCCCGGTCCATGAACGTCCCCTCGCCGCTCGACAGCTCGCGGAAAGCCGCGCGCAAGGCGGCGATATCTTCGCGCGGAACGCCCCGGCGTTTCAAACCAACGAGGTTCAACCCGTCGAGTTCGCCACGAGGTGCCTGAACAAGACCATATGGGATCACGTCATTAGCGACCATTGTCAGCGCCCCGATAATGGCACCGCGACCAACGCGGACCCATTGGTGCAAACCGGATATGCCGCCGACGATTACGTCATCTTCGACAATGCAATGCCCTGCAGCCCCGGCGTGGTTGACCATGATGACCCGATTGCCGATCTGCACATCATGCGCCACATGAACACCCGCCATCAAAAGACAATCGTCGCCTACTCGCGTAACACCGCCACCACCATCTGTTCCGGTGTTGATTGTCACATGTTCGCGAATGCGGTTCCGCTGACCAATTTCCAGCCGGGTGTTTTCGCCACCGAACTTCAGATCCTGCGGTATCTCACCGATGACCGAAAAATTGAAGATAACGGTGTCCTCGCCAACCGACGTGTCGCCGGTCACGACAACATGCGATTTCAGTTCCACGCGATCTGCCAGTTTGACCTGCGGACCGACATAACAGAACGGACCGATGGCACAGTCCTGCCCAATCTGCGCGCCGTCTTCGATGATTGCGCTGGGATGGATGCGGCTCATGTTGTTTTTTCCATGTCCCAGTCGACATAGGCGGAAAACTCGGCCTCGGCCGCAACCTCGCCGTCTACAGTTGCCCGACCGCTGAATTTGAAGATCTTGCCGCCCTTTTTGCCGCGCACGGTTTCAACGTGCATTTCGAGCACATCTCCCGGAACCACTTTCCGGCGGAATTTGCACTTGTCGATGTTCATGAAATAGATCAGCAGCTCGCTGTCGATGACATCCATTCCGACACCCAGCATGACACCGGCAGTCTGGGCCATTGCCTCGACAATCGTCACCCCCGGCATGATCGGCGTTCCAGGGAAATGACCCTGAAAATGCGGCTCGTTCATGGTGACGTTCTTGATGCCCACTGCGGACTGATAGCCGGAAATGTCTACCACCTTGTCGACCAGCAGAAACGGATAGCGATGCGGAAGAATCCGCTGGATCAACTGAATGTCGGCGCTCTTGGTTTCCGTCGTCATGGTAAACGAGTCCCTTCGTGGATTTCTCTTTTTCGAGTGGTTAGCAAGACCCGCGAACAAGGGCAAGCAAGCCTATTCGCTTGCCTTGTTATCCAATCTTCTACCATCGCCGATCATCGCATTGATCCGACGGATGGCCATGTTGGTGATATCGGACGATTCCGCGCGGAACAAAACATTCGACTGTTCGAGGATTACCGATGCCCCGGTCTCTCGCAAGAGGTCGACCAGAACCGGTTGCACCATCTCGAAAAACAGCTTGCGGGAGTTTTCGCTCCGACGGGCGAGCGCATCAAGTTTGGCCCGCTGTCCTTCGCGGTGGGATTGCACCTTATCATCGAACGCTTCGGCAAGTGGCCGGAACTCTTCGGCTGTCAACGTCGACCGCCGTTCCGTCAGTTCCTTTTCTTCCTTGCTCAATTCGGCAACGATTCGTTCGTTTTCTTCGGCCAGCAAGGCACTTTCGGCGTCGATTTCGCGCAGAATGCGCTGACCGAATTCTGACCCGGCGAAAAGGCGTTCGCTGGACAATGTCAAAACACCAGATTGCGGCACACCCAGTTGCTGTGCTGTACTTTGCGTCGCAGCTCCGCCAAGCAAAAGCAGAATGACAAAAAGGGCCCGAACCGGGCCCTGAATGTCTGGAATAAACCGCATGACCATCAAAGGATCAGAACTGAGCCTGAATGGTCAGGTCAAAGCTGCGCTCCTGGTCAAAGTCTTCCTTTTTGAGTGCTTTGGAGAAGTTAAACCGCAATGGGCCAAACGGCGTGTCCCAAAGAACCGACACGCCCAGAACATGGCGGATCGAGCCATCAGCGCCAACGATATTCGCCCCTGCGGTATTGACGTTGTCGATGTTGTAGAGGTTGCCGACGTCGTAGAAAACACCACCGCGCAGGCCCAGTTCTTCGGGGAGGCCAAGCGGGAAATCAGATTCGAAGCGGGCCACCCAGTAATAGTTGCCGCCAATCGCATCATCCTGACCGTTCGACAGATCGCGCGGGCCGATACCGGCCGGATCGAAGCCGCGGAAAGTACTCGGGCCAAGAACAAAGCGATCCACGGTTCGGCTGAAATCGTTGCCTCTCCAATGGAATGCGCCCATTTCCAGCGAAGCGCGCAGGACGACCTCTTCGCTCAGAACACGTGTCTGGGCAATGCCGCGCGCGGTCGATTTGATGAACTTGTCGTCGCCACCAAGACCGGCCGCGTCCACACCGACCTCAAATAGGACACCAGCGTTTGGATTCAGACCGGCGAGCCGGCTGTCATACACATAGGAAATACCCAAGGCACTGCTGCTGCGTTCACCTTGTGCAATTTCCGAGGCAATGACGGCACCGTTGATCTGGTTGTCCTGCTGCGTCATTTCACTGCGGTCCCAGCTATAACGCAGGCTCAGCGAGGAAAGTTCGCCAATCGCATAGCTGATTTGCGGGGTGAAGAACACAGTATCGGTGTCATAGCTTGCAAAGCTCGAATTGGTTGTCGAAAGACCAAGGCCTAGGTCGAAGCGCAGCTTCCGGCCCAACAGATAGGGTTCGGAAAAGTTGATGACGTATTGTTCTGAATCCTGCGCGGTTGAAAGCGAAAGACCCAAGTTTTGTCCGCGTCCCAGGAAGTTGGATTCGTTCAGACCGATCGCAATACCAAATCCGTCAGCGGCCGAGAAACTACCGCCAAGGCTGAGTGAGCCGGTTGGCTGTTCTTCGACGTCCACATCAACGATGACCTGACTGGGCGATGACCCTTCACGAGGTTCCACATCCGCCGTTGCGAAGAAACCAAGGGCACGAATACGCTCGGCGCTCTGGCGGATTTCGCGGGGGTTGAACGGATCACCCTCGACGGTATCGAACTGACGGCGGATCACACGGTCCAAGGTCGTCGTGTTTCCTTCAATATCGATCCGTTCGACAAAAATACGCGGACCGCGGGTCAGAACAAATTCGACGTTGAGCGTCAGATCTCTCTCGTTACGGGTAACACGCGGCTCTACCCGCAAGAAATCAACGCCCTGCTTCAGACCCAACCGTTCCTGCCGGGCAATCGAGTTTTCGACCAAAGAAGGCGAATACGTCACGCCCGGCTTGATTTTCAGGGCTTGCTGGTACGCGGCAGCGTCAACGCCAGGAATTTCGCTGACAGTCGTGATTTTTCCAAACGAGAATTTCTGGCCTTCGGTGATGTTCATCACCAGAAAGAACGCATCCCGTTCGCGGGTGAATTCAACATTTGCGCTGTTGACCCGAAAGTCGACATAGCCGCGCGATAGGTAAAAGTCGCGAATAACCTGTTTGTCGAATTCGATACGGTCCGCGATAAACGTGTCGCCGCGCAGGAAAGTTCGCAGGATGTTCGCTTGCTTGGTCTCCAGCACCCTGCGCAGGCGCCGGTCGGAATATGCGCGGTTGCCGACGAAACTGACCCGCTCAACTTCGATCGTTGTGCCTTCGGCAATTTCGAACACCAAATCGACACGGTTGTCGCTGCGCCGGATAATGCGCGGAATGACAGTTGCAGCAACCCGACCCTGTGCCGAGTAAATATCAGCAATCAGATCCGCGTCCGCTTCGGCAACCTGAGGCGTAAAGACCCTGCGCGGCTGCGATGAAATCGCATCCATCAAGACATTGTCCTTAACACGGCGATTGCCCTCAATGCTGATCTTGTTGATCGTCGGGTATTCCTGAACCTCGATCACCAATATCGACCCGCGCGGTGTCAGTTCGACTGTTTCAAAAACACCACTGTCAAGCAATCGCTGATAGGCATCATTCAACTGTCCTGCCGTCACGGTTTGCCCCGGTTCGATTCCGGTCCGCGAGATAATCGTCGAGGTTTCGATGCGTCGGTTACCTTCCACTTGGAAGGAATTGATCGTGAAGTTCTGGGCATGCGCCGCCTGCGGCGCAGCCATGAAACTCATTGCACTAAAAAGAAAAAGAAACGTTAGTGTGCGCCACAAAATATTGTTTGCAGTCTTGTTCACACCGCAGAATATGCCCACGCCCCGCCTGTCCGTCATTTTTTTCACTACCCAGAATTTTCAGACTTTTAATGCTGAGTAACGGGATTGAAGGGTCTTGTCAAAAGCGCAAAAACACAAAACGGCCCAGCGGGCCGTCTAAATCAATCAACAAGTTGGGCGAGAATCACATACCTGCCAGGTATGCCCCACCTGCAAGCGCCAGAGCCGTCGCGCCAAAGCACAAAAAAACATCCCAGTTCAATATGAACAGAACGCTGAACCCCTGGTAGGATTTTTGCAGAGTCTTTGGCATCGGTCTCTAAGCCTGTCTTTCAATACACCAAACAAATTCTAGCCATGGATTTGGGCAAGATTGCGGCATCAATGTGCGCGGGGCGTCACATTCAGCAGAACAGGTCGTTGCTGACAGAAAACAGCATCAGGCCAAGTATCAGGCTGATCCCCACTCCCATCAGAATCCGCAGGACTGCGTCACTAGGCGGTTTGCCGGCGACCGCTTCGTAAGCGTAGAACACCAGATGACCGCCATCCAATGCCGGGATCGGGAACAGATTCAGAAGGCCTACGGCCGTCGACAGAACCGCGATGAAGAACACAAAACTCTGCGCGCCCTGACTGGCCATTGCTCCGGATGTCTCGGCAATACCGATAGGACCGGACATGTTGCAAGTGCTGATCGCCCCTGTAATCATATGCCAGATGCCAGACAAAGATCCGTTGATTACGCGCAAAGTCTGACGCGCCCCACCTGTCAGAGAATCCAATAGACCCGCCGGAACAGTAGCTGGTTCCAGCATCATCCCGCCTACGATCCCGATACGCCAATGCGTTACGAACCCGCCGTCCGGTTGAGGTTCATCCGTGCGTCTTGGGGCCAGCGCAAATTCCAGATCGGCACCGTCCCGCCAAACGTTAAGCAACAGCACGCGCCCGTCAGACCCTTCGACCCGCTCCTTCAATTGCTCGAAGGCAAAAATGGGGTCTCCATCCACCGACGTAATCACGTCGCCCGATGCCAGTTGAATGTCCATTGCAGCACTGCGCGGTGTAACCTGCTGGATCAGCGGCGGAAACAGCCAGGGCGCGGACACATTCAATGTCTCGCCGTCCCGGATGATGGTGTATTCCAGGCTCGGTTCAACCGGCAGAGACTCGGTAAACTCGGTCCACGATATTTCCTCGTCGAAATCCGGGGTTGGAATACCGGCAATTGCGATGATCTCATCGCCTTCCCGCAACTCCTGAACAGAACCGGGCAATGGTTGGAGTTTGCCAACGGTCAACGGCTCTCGTGAAACACCCTGAGACCAGAAGATCAGCCCGAAAACCAGAATGGACATTGCGAAGTTGAACGCGGGCCCCGCCGCGACGGTCGCCGCACGGGCCCACAAAGGTGCACCGTGCATGGTACGGCGTAATTCTTGAGGGCTTTGTTCTGTAATTTCGTGCATCGCAGCTTCGTCCTTGCCCGAAGCAGCGTTGGCATCCCCCAGAAACTTGACGTAACCGCCGAACGGCAACAGTGCGATCTGCCATTTTGTCCCGCGCTTGTCCATGCGGCTCCACAGGACAGGCCCGAATCCGATGGAAAACACCTCGGCATGAATGCCGGACCAACGTCCAACGATATAATGGCCGTATTCGTGCACCGCGACGATGACGGACAGTGCAACCACAAAAGCAACAATCGTGTACAGCAGGCTGCCGAATTGAGGGATCAGGGAAAGAGTGTCCAAGGGTTTATCCTGCTCGTTGGAGTATGGCTTCATCGACCCATTGACGTGCCAGATGGTCCGTTTTTTGCACATTATCAAGGGTCATAGGGGCATCAATAAGGCCATCTTCTGTATCAAATCTGTCCAGAACCGCTGCAATGGTATCGCCCATCTCAAGAAATCCGATGTCCTTGGCGATAAATCTGTCCAGAGCACGTTCTTTGGCCGCGTTAAAGACGGCACCGGAAAGACCCCCACGGGCCATCACCTCGCGCGCCAGCCGCAACGCGGGGTACCGCGATTCGTCAGGGTCCTGAAACCGAAGCTGCCCAAGCCGTGCCAGGTTCAGACGGTCGACCGGCAGGCTCCGCCTTTCGGGCCAGTGCAGAGCGTAGCCAATGGCATGGCGCATATCCGGTGCACCCATATGGGCCATGACAGCGCCGTCACTGAATCCGACCAATGCATGTACAATCGATTCCGGGTGGATCAGAACTTCGATCTGGTCCGGGTCTATTCCAAAGAATTCTTTCGTTTCAATTACCTCCAGCGCCTTATTGAACATTGATGCGCTGTCGATGGTAATCCGTTGACCCATGTTCCAATTGGGGTGACTCGACGCTTGCTCTACCGTCGCGAGGGCCAGATCCGACAAGGGCCAATCACGAAACGCCCCGCCGCTGGCGGTAATGATCACCCGTTCGACGGTCTCAATGTTTTCTCCGACCAGCGCCTGAAACACGGCCGAATGTTCACTGTCCACAGGCAGCAGGCGCGCGTTGTTTTTGCGCGCAGTCTCCAGAACCAGAGAACCAGCACACACCAGCGTCTCTTTGTTTGCCAAGGCCAGCGTCGCTCCTTGTTTCAGGGCTTCTATGCCCGGAGTTAACCCGGCTGCGCCCACAATGGCTGACATTACCCAGTCGGCCGGGCGGGATGCAGCCTCGGCCAGTGCTTTTTCGCCTGCCGCGACCGCAACCCCGCTGCCGGAAAGGGCGTCCCGCAAATCCTCAAGCCGGTCCTCATAGGCGGTCACGGCCAAATCAGCGCCGAGCCTGCGCGCATCTTCGGCCAGCTGTCGGATGTTTGCCCCGCCCGTCATCGCAACAACATCGTAGGACGAAGGATTCCGGGCGATCAGGTCAATGGTGTTTTGACCGATGGACCCGGTCGCGCCAAAAATTGAGATCTTGCGCATTACATAACCCCGGGGGCGTAGAACAACCCTGCGATCAACACGAACAAGGCAGCCCCCATCATTCCATCGAACCGGTCAAGAAAACCGCCATGCCCGGGTATCAGGTTGGAGCTGTCCTTGACGCCAAACCTTCGTTTGACCGCGCTTTCCACGATATCCCCGGCCTGACTGGCCATCGACGCCAGCACCGAAATCAGCACAAACAACACACCAAACCCGGCCTGCATCGCGACAACACCGCCAACGATGGCTGCGGCAACCCAACCGCCGGCCGTACCGGACCAAGTCTTCTTCGGGCTTACCTTGGGCCAAAACTTAGGTCCGCCAAACGTTTTGCCAACAAAATACCCTGCAACATCTGTTGCGACGACAACGGCGATCAGCCAGACCATCCAGCCAAAACCCATGGTTTCACGGATCGAGATGAAACCCAGACCAGCAGCAGCGATCCAGAAGGCAAACGCGGCATAAAGCCCTTTTGCCCGACTGATCTGCCCTGCCCCGACCAGCGCAGGTGCCAGCAAAAACGGCAACGTGTAAAGCGCAGGCAGGTGATAGCTGAGGACGACGGCAACCCCGGTCAATATCCCCAACTGAACCGCCAGACCAGTTTGACCCGGATCAATCATGCGGACCAGTTCCCAGGTCATGATGGCGCAGGCCGCAGCGATGAATGCTTCGAACCACAATCCGCCAAGCCATACTTCCACTGCACCGATAGCAACCAGAACAGCTGCCGACAGTACTCGGGCCGTCAGGTCAGACCATCGACCGTCGCTCATGCGAGAACTGCGCCAAAGCGGCGCTCACGCGAGCCAAAGTTCCGACACAAATGTTCAAGTTCAGCTGCTGTGAAATCCGGCCAAAGCGTGTCGATGAACTCATATTCGGAATAGGCTGACTGCCACAGAAGAAAGTTCGAAATTCGCGCTTCGCCGCTGGTGCGAATAACAAGATCGGGATCAGGAAGAACATGCGTATCCAAATATCTTGGAAGCGTTTCTTCATCCACATCTTCGGGGCGCAACCGGCCCGCTGCCACGTCGCACGCCAGACGTTGCGTCGCCCGGGCAACTTCATCCCGCCCGCCGTAGTTCAAGGCAACCGTGAGATGGACCAAGTCATTGTCTCTGGTTTCTTCCTCAAGCGAGTCCATCAGTCTGGTCAGCTTGGAATCCAGACGTACCCTGTCTCCGATAAAGCGGACACGAATACCGTTTTCCTTCAGCGTTCGTGTTTCTTTGATTATGTATCGGCGAAACAGGCTCATCAGTCCGGCGACTTCAACCTGTGTTCGCTTCCAGTTCTCTGTCGAAAAGGCGAATACTGTCAGATACTTGACGCCAAGACCGGGGCAAGCTTCGACCACCTCGCGAACACGCCGCGCACCTGCGTGATGTCCATACAGCCTAGGCCGGCCACGTGCTTGTGCCCAACGACCATTGCCATCCATAATGATGGCGACATGGCGCGGTCCGGCGGCGATAGGAGTGCGGGGATCGTTGGGCATTCTTCCGGCTCAGACCTGCATAATTTCTGCCTGTTTGGTCTCTAGTGCGGTATCAACCGATTTAATCATTTCATCGGTCAGATCCTGCACCTCGGTCTCCCAGAATTTCTGGTCGTCTTCAGACATGCCGTCGGACTTGGCCTTCTTGATCTGGTCCATGCCATCCCGGCGCACGTTTCGAATGGAAATCCGTGCGCTTTCAGCGTACTGCCCTGCAACCTTGCCCAGTTCGCGACGACGCTCTTCGTTCAACTCGGGGATCGGCAGCATGATGATTGTACCGTTCAGTTGAGGATTAATTCCCAACCCACTCTCCCGAATGGCTTTTTCCACTTTGCCGACAAGGGACTTGTCCCACACGTTAACGGTGACCATCCGGGGTTCGGGCACGTTGACGGTGCCAACCTGGTTGATCGGGGTCAGCGAACCATAGGCATCAACCATGATCGGCTCCAGCATCGACGCTGATGCGCGGCCAGTCCGCAGGGATGCAAATTCGGTTTTAAGGTTGGCCATTGCGCCGTCCATGCGGCGTTTCAGATCATCAGTGTCCAGTTCAAAATCGTCAGACATGCTGCTCACTCCCCGTTTTCAGGTACTGTTGGAATGGGTCTTAAGCCATCGCAAATGGGATGTATAGCAATGATGAGCCGGAATTGCGCCAATGACCAGAGGTGTTTCCGGCATTTTTGAGGTGTTTCCTCGGCAAAAGAACCGGCCAGCATTGGCGCTGGCCGGTTAGAAAATCAACGGGTGCGTCACGCGTTTACATCAACGACAACACGGCCCTGAACCTGTCCTTGAAGAATATCCGCGCCAAGTTTGGGCAAATCGCTTAGGGATGCAGGCTGTACCATGGCGTCCAATTTTTCCATGGGCAGATCTGTCGCGATACGTTTCCACGCGCGCACCCTGTTGTCATAAGGCTGCATCACGCTGTCGATGCCCAACAGGTTGACGCCACGCAGCAGAAACGGGATGACCGTCGCAGGCAGGGCAGCCCCACCGGCCAGACCAACCGCGGCAACCGATGCGCCATATTTCATCTGTCCGAGAACCCGGGCCAGCATCGCACCGCCTACCGCATCGATACAGCCCGCCCAGGTCTCGCTTTCCAGCGGGCGTTTTGTGGTCTCGTTCAGATCCTCGCGCGGAACGATCGTGGTCGCGCCCAGAGATTTCAGATAATCGGCAGCTTCCGCGCGCCCTGTTACTGCGGCAACTTCATAGCCCAGATTGGCCAGTATCGCAGTTGCCACGGACCCAACGCCGCCGGCCGCGCCTGTGACCAGTACAGGACCGTGGCCCGGCTGCAGGCCATGGTCCTCCAGCGCCATGACCGCAAGCATGGCAGTGAAACCAGCTGTTCCCACAGCCATCGCCTGCCGCGCGTCCAACCCATCGGGCAAGGGAACCAGCCAGTCGGCCAGTGCGTTGGCTTTCTGCGAATAGCCGCCCCAATGGGCCTCACCGACGCGCCAACCGGTCAGAACCACTTTGTCGCCCGGTTTGTATCTGTTGTCCGAAGACGTCTCGACCGTTCCTGCGTAGTCGATGCCTGGAATATGTGGATAGCTGCGGACCAGCCCGCCGCCTTTGGCCGACAAGCACAGACCGTCCTTGTAATTTACGGTCGAGTATTCGACGGCGACTGTAACCTCGCCATGGGGCAGATCATCAATCGACAGTTCTTTGATCGACGCACTGGCCAACCCGCTTTCTTCGTCTTTCTCCATTACCAATGCATTGAACATCGTGCTTTCCTTTCCTTTTCACAGCCAGGATATCGCATTTACCTGGTTAGATTATTCGGGGTGGAGTGCCGTGACGAGGGGATAGCCCCTGCCCGTCAGGCCCAGAATTTGGCCTGAACAACCGCCTTGCGCATGCCCCGTGAAGTTTGAATTTCCAGTTCCGTACCCGCAGCCCAATGGCTGGCGTGTACCATTCCGATTGCAACGTTTGTTCCGAAATCCGGCGACCAGACGGCCGATGTGACCTGACCGACCCGGTTCCCTTCACAGAAGGCTGGCCAGGCCCGGTCGCACGGGGGAACTGGATCGCCGTCAATCGCGACCGGCCGGATCTGCTGTTTGGGACCCTTCTCGGAGGCCTTCACCAGAGCGTCCCGGCCCACACATTCCGTCACGACGTCCGTATTGCAGAACTTGCCCAACCCGCATTCATGCGGGGTGTTTTCGTGGGTCATGTCGTTACCATAAGACAAAAGCCCGCCTTCGATGCGTTCAATCAGGTTTGGGCAACCGGCGCGCACATGCAGAACTTCCCCGGCTTTGAAAAGGGCGTTCCATAGCGGCATACCGATATCACTGCCGTCTACATAAACCTCGAACCCGCCCTGTTTCGAATATCCGGACCGCGCGATGACAAGGTCGCGCCCTTGAAACTGGAACAGGCCGAACCGGAAAAACCGGATGTCGCGGATCCCGTCCCCGAAAACACGCGCCATCAATTCATCGGACTTCGGGCCTTGAATCGCCAGAGGCGATACATCCGGTTCCCAAGCCTGAACATCCAGTGCAAGCCCATTCGCCAAGCCATTGACCCAGAACAACAAGTCACTGTCCGCTATCGAGATCCAAAAGCGGTCTTCGGACAATTTCAGCGCGACGGGGTCGTTCAGCATCCCTCCGGCCTGGTTCACGATCGGAACATAGTAGCACTGACCGGTCACCATTCCGCTCAGATCACGCGGGGTAAGCATCTGCAGCAGGCGCGCCGCATCAGGACCGCGAACCTCGATCTGACGCTCGCAAGAAACATCCCAAACCTGAACGTGGGTCTTGAGATGGCGGCAATCCGCTTCAAGCGACTCGAACACCGTCGGCAACAACATCCTGTTGTAAACCGTGTACGCTTTGACACCAGCTTCCTCGACACCTTCGGAAAAAGGTGTTCGGCGCAGTCGGCGTGACGGTGAAATCAGGGCCATTCAGGCACCCTCCGGCAGAAAGACCAGATCACTGACCGGCGCGGATGAGCCGGCTTCCGTCAACATCTTGTGCAACTGTCCCCGATGATGGGTCTGGTGATTGAACATGTGGATGACGCATTGCGCGTAAGGCTTTGTGACATCAGCTTCTTTTGCGGCTGAAAACCAGGTAAAGTCTCCGGTCAAGACGTCGTCACCCAACTCGTCGGCCCATTTGGCAATACGGACATCAACAGTCTCACGAAGCGGTAGCCAATCGGACAGACCAGCGCAAACAGATTTGCTTTCCGGGATCCCGCCACCCGGACCCGTTCCCTTGTCAAAGCGCGAAATCCAGATCCAGTCACCCCACAAAAGATGGTTGGCCGTTCCCATGATCGAGCCAAAGAACGCACCACGCTCACGCATCAGTTCTTCTTGTGGCAGCGCTTGCAGAAACCCTTTTAACTGGTTGTTCTGCCAGCTATTGTATCTGGCCATTTGACGCGCATAGCCACCTGTAATCATCATTTGGGCCCATTCCAGTCGATGGGGCAGATTTCAGCGGACTTGCCACCAAAATCCCAGACCCGGCCATAATCGCGAACCTTTGATTTGTTTCCCTTCGCGACAATGATGTCCGGTCCCATCCAATACTTCGAGTTGGAGACCATCACCGGATGCTCGGGGTCCCTGCCTGCCAGCATTTCAATTTCACCCTGAATCTTCCGGCCGATCATGATGCGACGTTTGGTACCGTCCCGCTCGATCTCGACCGGAGCACGCTCGGCCCCGATGATTTCACTGACCAGCATGGTAAAAAGCCCGGTCGTTCCGCCGGCCTGCCCGCTGAATATCTGAAGCAAGCCGTTATACGCCTTGCCGCTGGCGCGTTCGTCCACATACGCGGCCACTTTCCACTGGCCTTCCCCCATACGGCCGGGAATATCGACCAGCAATCCCACGTTCAGGCCCGACAGGTCCTCACCTTCATAGTGCCCCTCGTCAATGATGATACCCATCCAGGCATGGCAGTGACCCTCGGTCGGGGGGTGCGCGCCCAGAGAGACCACGCAGGGGCAAAACACATCGCAGGAGCAATTCAGGATCAGTTCACCCTTGATGGACCAGTCCGTCGGGCTCATCTCGCGGCGTTTGGGATTCGGCATGCGACTGTCGATCCGCTGGCTGATCGGAAGCTTGTCGGATTCCTTTTTTCTGTTTTTAGCCATAAGCTTACCCTCCGTATGTGATAGGATATACGAGCAGAAGAAGACCACCCGCGATCAATGCCAACCCCAGCGGTCGTGTGACCGCGTGACCGATCTGGGGTAGTTTTTCCAAAACCATGAACAGGGTCGCCAGACCCATCCACACCAGGCTCATGACACCGCCGACAAACCCCAGCACCATGAAGCCCCAGCAACAGCCGACACAAAATGCGCCCAGCCCAAGCCCCATCCGCAGACCACCCAAGAAACCGGTCTTCCAGTGGCCCAGGAAGTACGTCATCGGGGCGTGACACACACCATGACACACCTCTTTGGCGCGGCTGAACTGAAAAGCGCCCACAACGATCATAAGTCCAGCGGCGAGATAAACGGATTTGGCGATACCGAGCATGTCGACAATGCCGCCAAAAAGCAGTGTAAGCTGAACGGCGGCGATAAAGGCGGCAAATCCGACCCAGACCAAAAAGTACCCGGCCAAAACACCGACCCAACCGGCACGCGTTCCATTGGCACTACGGATAAGATCATCGTAACTGCGCAGCGTCGGAACCAAAGTCGGCAGCATCATGGCCGCCATCATGATAGCCCACATCCAGAACAGCGGACCGAATTCCGCCATGGGCATGTACATGTCCATGCGCGGGTCCATCACGCGCATCGCCTCGCCCATCGGACCCGGACGCCCGATCAGATCGAGGTCCATGTCGCGGCTCATCGAGAACATCATCCACCACGCCCAGAGGATCGTGATGTAGAAACTCAGCCAAAGACCGCTGCGTAAAACTGCGCGACTCACTCGCTCCTCCCGACTCAGTCCTTGCATTTCAAATGTCAGACTTTTAAATGTCAGACAAATAAAAACTGAGTTTTAGCGTGTCGGACATGGAAGTTGATCCCAAAAAACCGGCTGACTTGTCGGCACAGATCGCTCAGGCCATTCGCGACGCCATTGTCTCGGGTGAGTTGATTGTCGATGCGCGCCTGCCGTCCGAGGCCGAGTTGTCGGAACAGTTTAAGGTCTCGCGGCCGACCGTGCGCGAGGCGCTCAAAAGGCTCGCCGCGCAATCTCTTATCCGAACCCAGCGTGGCGCTTCGGGTGGTGCTTTTGTCAACAAACTGAGCTTTGAGGACGCCTATTCGCAGCAAGTCACCACCTCGACCCTGTTGCTGTCAATGAATGCTGTCAGTTTCGACATCGCCTGCGAAGCCCGTTACGCGCTCGAGCGGGCCTGCGCCGCCCTTTCGGCAGAGCGACACACCCCGAATCATCTGGCCACGATGCGGGCCGAAATCTATCGTCAGTCACAACCCGGGCTGACGGATGAAGCTTTTTGTGCCTCGGATGTTGCCTTTCATCGCGCTTTGGTCGACGCCGCAGGCAATCCGGTTTTGTCCTACCAGCTGGCGGGTGCGGTCGAAGCGATGCAGCCGCTGATGAACATGATCACCTTCTCCGCCCGGTCCCGGGAAGAGATCATTGCGCTGCACAACCTGATCGCCGATTCGATTGAGGCGCGGGATGCAGTGGCGGTGGACCGAACGCTCGTTGAACTGGAAACCTATACGAGGCAACTGGCCCACGACGTGGCTGAACGCCGACGCAACCCAGCCTGATTTCGCATCAGATAAAGCTTGACGGAGGAGGCAGACGAAAACGACACTCGGGCAGGCAGCATGACAGCCGGCATGAAGACCGGATCTCTCAATGCAAATTGAATTACAATTACTTACGGGAGGACGTTATGAACCAAAGACCGGACCCAACCTTTTACCCATCCGCCAAGCTGGCGATGGAGGGCCCAACGGAAACTCTGGCCTTCACGCTGATGCTCAGCCCCGACTTTTCGCAACCGGATGGTCTGGCTGTCGTTAACGTCGATCCGACTTCGGCGGATTACGGAAAAATCGTTCATCAGGTGATCATGCCCGAAAAGGGTGACGAGTTTCACCATTTCGGCTGGAACGCCTGCTCATCATCGCTGTCGCCGCTCAGCGGCCATGCATTTCTAGAACGCCGCTATCTGATCATTCCCGGCATACGGTCCAGCCGCATTTACATCATCGATGTCAAAAACCCGCTGGAAGCGAAGATTCACAAGATCATCGAACCCGAGGAAGTTTTTGCCAAGACGGGATATTCCCGGCCTCATACCATTCACTGCGGCCCCGAAGGCATCTACGTCAGCACATTGGGTGGCGGTGGCAAAGACGGCACAGACGGCCCGCCGGGTATCTTCATCATGGATTGCGAAAGCTTCGAGATCATAGGCCGATATGAAATCGAACGCGGGGTTCAGGACAAACACTATGACTTCTGGTGGAACCTGCCGCGTGATTACATGGTCAGTTCCGAATGGGCACTGCCGCCGCAGTTTGAAAACGGGATCGTGGCCGAGGATCTGCTGTCGAACAAGTACGGCCACCGCATCCATTTCTGGAACCTGCGCAGCCGCACGAATATCCAAACCATCGATCTGGGCGAAAACCATCAGATGGCGTTGGAAATCCGCCCGGCGCATGATCCGGTCAAGCAACACGGTTTCTGTGGCGTTGTGGTGGATACCACTAATCTTCAAGGTGCCATCTTCACCTGGTGGCGCAATGATGACGGAACGTTCGAAGCCAAGAAAACCATCACAATCGATCCGCAACCCGCTGATCCCGATGATCTTCCCGATCTTCTCAAGGGGTTTTCGGCCGTTCCGCCTCTGGTCACGGATATCGATCTGAGTCTGGACGACAAGTACCTTTATGTTGCCTGTTGGGGCACCGGTGAGATGCATCAATACGATGTGTCGGACCCGATGAACCCGACCCTGGCCGGCAAGGTCGAGATTGGCGGGATCGTCAAAAAGACCAAGCATCCCAACGGCAATGACTTTGGTTACGGACCGCAGATGGTTGAGATCAGCCGGGATGGCAAACGCGTCTACTGGACCAACTCGCTTTACTCCACCTGGGATGATCAGTTCTATCCGGGCGAACGCGGCGCAGCCATGGTCAAGGCCGATGTCGGTGACAATGGCGGCCTGACACTGGACCCGAAGTTCTGGGTCGACTTCCCTAAGGGCTATCGCAGCCACCAGATCCGGCTAGAAGGCGGCGACTGTTCGACGGACAGTTTCTGCTACCCGTCCGTCTGATTTGGAGTTCCTGATGACATCAACGGCCGGCCTGTGGCTGGCCGTTGTGCTTAGCGGCGCATATCACGGCCTGAACCCCGGCATGGGCTGGCCACTGGCTGTTTCAGCGGCATTGATGGAGCAGAAGCAATCGGCCCTTTGGCGGGCGCTGACTGCCTTGGCTGGGGGGCACTTTCTCGCCATGCTCGGGGTCTTGCTGCCGTTCGCGCTGATGGCGGTTTTAGTGGATTACCAGCGCGAAATTAGGATCGGCGCAGCCCTGATTGTTATCACTATGGGCCTTTACATCGCGATTGTCCGTCGCCACCCCCGCGCCCTCTCCCGTGTTCCTCCAGGAAAGCTGGCATTGTGGTCATTTCTTGTCGCTCTAGCCCATGGCGCCGCGCTGATGCTGGTTCCAATCTATCTGGGACTTTGCAATCTGGATGAGCTGGACGCCGGGCATCGTGCGGTTTCCGAGATCATGACGACCAACGGTCTTCTGGTTCTGGCCGTTGCCGCGCTTCACACAGCGGCGATGGTTTTGGGCGGAGGCATTCTGGCCTATGCCGTCTATCGCTGGTTGGGACTGCAATTCTTGTCACGCAGTTGGTTCAACCTCGAACTCATCTGGGCGCTTAGTCTTATCCTTGTGGGGATACTGGGACTGTTGTCGGCAATTTAGGTTCTTTCCTTTGCGAACATGCGCATTACTCTCCCTTTCAACAAAAACGACATGAGACCGGAATGACACCGATCCTGAATACGCTTGCCGCGATACTGACATTCGGCTTTGGCCTTTTCGGCTTTCTGGCTCCGGCCTGGACTGCGGCTTCACTGGATTTAGCCCCAACAAACAGCACCATGGGCCTGAGCGAGATGCGCGCTTCGGTTGGCGGATTGTTCGTAGTCACCGGCCTTGCTGTTTTGTGGTTCAATAGCCCAATGGCCTACACGATGCTTGGCGTGGTCTATGCCGGCGCGGCATTGGGCCGGTTCGTATCGATTGCACTGGACAACCCGCCACTGGCCAAGGCGATGGTTTTCGGCGGAATCGAACTGGCGTTGGCAATCTGGCTGATCCTGGCGAACATGAATAAATCAGTTTAATATTTTGAAAAGAAACAATTACGTCAGTTAAATTCTGGATTTGCATCCGATCGGAACGTCACCTATATATGAAGGGTCCTTCGGGACTATGGACATAAACGCGCTCGTAATAAGCGGATCGGACCCGGGGGCGGTACCCGGCGGCTCCACCAATATCCTTCGTTTGGGGAACATGGGGCCGAAACAGGATCGACGAACGTCTAAAGGGGTTAGCTTTGTCTCGGCTGTCTGCCACCGTTATCGGCGAAAATAGTACAATTGCAAACGACAATCGTGCTCCGGTTGCAGTTGCTGCGTAAGCAGTAGCAAGACCGAAACTTAAGCCCTTGCGCCTAGCAGCGTAAGGCGGGGTTCGCAGGTACCTGGCAACAGAAACCTGCATTTCAATGCAATTTGTCCGGTCAGAAACACGCTCTTGTTCAGGGATTGTTCATTCCTTTTTGCCATCGTCACTTCCATCAGAAGGGAGAGCGGCGATGTCACATTCCAAATTGCTCAGGCAGTGGTATTCAGAGGTTTGGGAAAACGGCAACACAGAAGCCATCGGACAGTTCTTTGCCCCCGACACGCTGGCCGAGGGGTTGATCCCGGAAATGCAGGTCGGCGCTGACGATTTCCGTGATCTGGTGACCGCATTCCGGCACATCCTTGGCGACATAAAAGTCGACCTGCCGAAGATAATCGAAGACGGTGATTGGGTTTCTGCCATTGTCCATTTGCAGACGACCCGCGCCGACAATGGCGCACCGCTGCAGGCAAGCGGAAGCGTCATCGCGCGTATCAAGGACGGATGCATGGTCGAGGCTTATAATCAGTTCGACTTTATTTCTTTTTTTGAACAGCTTGGACAGTTTCCCGAAGATACCCTGCCCGTCTGCATGACCGGACAACGACTGGACTGGGCCTGACAAAAACCTGCGACCTTGACCATGAAAGCCGTTCCACGTTAGCAAAGGGTATGGGGTAACATTGCGAACGCCCCGTGAGGCGTCAGCCCAAGTTTCGCATGTATCCGAACGCGACAGGAGACATGCCATGGCTGCGCCAAATTCCATCACCCCCAAACAACTGCTGCGACTGATCGGAACACCGACAGCGCCGGTTTTGGTGGATATCTGCCTCGAGGAAGACTTTGCGGCGGACCCGGTCTTGATTCCGGGTTCAGTACGGCATTCCGCGTCAGACATGCAGGGCCTGATGGCGACGATCGATGGGCGCTCCAGTGTAATCATTTGCCAAAAAGGCAAAAAGCTGAGCCAGGGCGTAGTTTCGTGGCTGCGCGGCGAAGGACAACAGGCCGAGTTTCTGCAGGGCGGTATACAGGCCTGGCGCGATACGCCCGGGGCGTCAAGCGTCCCCTACTCCGCTATTCCGACCCTGGTTGACAATCGGACGCTTTGGGTGACCCGACACAGGCCCAAAATAGACCGCATCGCATGCCCTTGGTTGATCCGGCGTTTTGTCGACCCCAATGCGCGTTTTTTGTTTGTCGCGCCTTCGGAAGTGAAGGAAGCCGCCAGAATATTCGGTACCACTCCATTTGATATTGAAAACACGGTCTGGGGCCATGACGGGGACAAATGCACCTTTGACACTATGCTGGACAAGTTCGACCTTCACACGCCCGCGCTTGACCGGATGGCGACTGTTGTCCGGGCGGCGGACACAGACCGTCACGATCTCGCACCCGAGGCGGCCGGTCTGCTCGCTCTGTCCGTTGGCCTGTCCCGCCAATACAGGGATGATCATGAGAACCTGTCGGCGGGCCTTGCTCTGTATGATGCGCTGTACCGCTGGGCCCGGGACGGGTATGAAGAAGGCCATAATTGGCCCGGCGAGCAAAAATAATGACACCCGACTATTCCGAATTGATCCGGGTTTTCGGCCGGATTGGGCTGCTGTCGTTTGGTGGTCCCGCAGCGCAGATTTCACTGATGCATCAGGAACTGGTCGAACGCAGACCATGGCTGGACGAACAAAGCTATCTGCGCGCTCTGTCCTTATGCATGTTGCTACCAGGGCCCGAGGCGATGCAGCTTGCAACCTATGCCGGCTGGCGCCTGCGCAGTGTGCCTGGCGGATTGATCGCGGGTGGCCTTTTCGTCATACCCGGCGCCATCATCATTGCGGTTCTGGTTGGTCTTTACGCCGCCTTCGGAGAACTTCCGGTTGTACAGGCCGGGTTTCTGGGCATCAAGGCGACTGTAATCGTCATCGTCCTGCAGGCTTTGCGAAACCTGTCGCGAAAAGCCCTTTCCGATGCCGAACATCGCATCCTTGCATTGCTGGGCTTTCTGGCAATTTTTGCACTTAACCTGCCGTTTCCACTTATCATATTTGCAGCCGCTCTCTGGGGCTTCGCGACCTTCAAAGGTCAGCACCCTTCGACACCCGCGCCAGCATCCCCGACCATGTCCCGTCCGATCAGAACTGCGGTGATTTGGCTGACCCTCTGGCTTGGGCCCTTGGCTGTTCTGACCCTGACGGGGCAGCAACTGCTCAGCGATCTGGGGTGGTTCTTTGCGCGCCTCGCGGTTGTCACATTTGGTGGTGCCTATGCCGTTCTGGCATACATGACGCAAACAGTCGTCGACACATATCAATGGATCAGCACGGATCAGATGATCGATGCGCTTGGGTTGGCTGAAACGACACCGGGCCCACTGATTTTGGTGACACAATTCGTGGCCATGTTGACGGGTCAGTTGTCTGGGGGCGCATCCATGGCTATCGCGGCGGGTGCCGTGGCCCTTTGGGCCACGTTTGTTCCCTGCTTTCTGTGGATTTTTCTTGCCGCGCCGTTCCTGGATCACCTGGCAGCCCGCCCGCGCCTGTCTGCGGCTCTGCACGGGATTACCGCTGCGGTTGTGGGGGTGATTCTCAAACTATCCTTGTGGTTCGCCCTCAATGTTCTATTTGGACAAGTTCCGAAAAAAACTCTGGGTCCTGTATCAATTCCCGTACCCGATATTTCGACTTTGGACGTCGCTGCATTGATTCTGACGCTAGCTGCCGGAGTGTTGATTTTCCGCCTAAAAATCGGGATGGTTCCGACTTTGGGTCTGATGGCCTGCGCCGGAATTTTACTGAACCTCCTATGAACAATCAGGTGTAACGCGGCCTTTCGTTTCCTTTGAAATCCCCTATGCTAGACGCTACCACTTTTGAGGATGACACATGTCGCAAGACATCGACTATGGAAACCTGATGCACACCGCCATGCGCGGTCTGATCAAAACGGTTTTGACCGGCGTTTCGGAACATGGACTGCCAGGTGCGCACCACTTTTTCATCACCTTCGATACCCGGCATGATGGTGTTGAACTGGCCGATTGGTTGCGCCAACGCTATCCGCAGGAAATGACGATCGTCATGCAGCATTGGTTCGAAAACCTTGAAGTGGGCGATGCGGGGTTTTCCATCACTTTGAATTTTGGTGATGCGCCTGAACCGCTTTATATTCCGTACACGGCCATCAAGACTTTTGTTGATCCCTCAGTCGAATTCGGGCTGCGTTTCGAAAGTCCGGAAGACGAGGAAGAAACGGACGAAGATATCGAAGAAATCATCGAGGTCGAAGAACCGGATGAGCCGCATGACGCGGATGTGGTTTCCCTGGACAGTTTCCGGAAATAACCAAGCTTCCGCGTGCAACAGACCCCGCCTTGGGCGGGGTTATTCTTTTTTCAGAAACGTTTCCACCGAACGGGATTTAACCCCATCGCGAAACCGCGAAAACGACAGGTTCAAACCGCCTTCGGCCAGGGTTCGGTCAAATTGCTGCAATTCGTACCCACCGGTTTCCGAGATAAATAGGGAAAACACCGTCAGCGTTTCACCATCAATACGCCCCCAGACAAATGGCTCTCCTTTCATTGGGTCCAGGGGAACCTCGTGCCCAAACACGTTGCGTTTCATCGCAGCAGAAAACACGTCTGGCCGGTCCGACGGCTGAAAGTCGATCGAGAATTTCTGTTCCTTGATCCGCCCATCTGCTTTGTAGGTGGTCGTCGTCCAACTCACATTGAAGCCGTTGTCGGTTTCGTGAATTGAAACGCTCATGTCTCTGGGCGTCTCGCTCCCGTCTTCGTCCACGAGATTGGCTGACCCAGTATAATCACCCAAAAACGGCGCGATGCTGGACGCCTGCACCGGATGACTGGAAACAAGCACCCACGCAAATGCACACATCACTATTGCGACAAGTGTCGGGGAAAATGTCGTGCGGAAAACGTGCATCAGATCCTCCATCGCAATAATGCTTATATTGTAGCTCAGCATGACGCGGGCACAATGGGACGGATGCGCCCGTCGACAACAAAATTGTCGCTGCTCTCTGCCTATACCTTTGTCACCCTTGAGTTTAAGGTGCGCGCAACTGGCCGATTGCGTTGCAACCCGCTTGGCGCTAAACGGCATACAATTGCATACACGACGGAGTGACAGATGTCTCAGACCCGCACCGAATCCGACAGTTTTGGCCCGTTGGAAGTGCCCGCTGACAAGTACTGGGGCGCTCAGACTCAGCGTTCGATCATGAACTTCCCGATCGGGTGGGAAAAGCAGCCGGTTGCCATCGTTCGCGCGCTGGGTGTGATCAAAAAAGCTTGCGCGATGCAGAACAAGGCCACCGGCAAGCTGGAAGCAAAAATTGCGGATGCGGTCATTCAGGCGGCCGGAGAAGTGATCGAGGGCAAGTTTGATGACAACTTCCCTCTGGTCGTTTGGCAAACCGGATCCGGCACCCAGTCGAACATGAACTCGAACGAGGTCATCGCGAACCGCGCCATCGAGATTCTGGGTGGCGTTATCGGTTCGAAAGAGCCCGTACATCCGAACGATCACTGCAACATGGGGCAGTCATCCAACGATACCTTCCCCACTGCGATGCACATCGCAACAGCAATGAGTGTACGTGATGTTCTGCTGCCGGGCCTTGAAAAACTGGCTTCCGCGCTTGAGCAGAAGGCCGAGGAATTCAAGGACATCATAAAGATCGGACGCACGCATACGCAGGATGCGACGCCCCTGACCCTGGGTCAGGAGTTTGGCGGGTACGCCCATCAGGTTCGTCAGGGAATTGCCCGTGTGCATGCCGCAATGCCCGGCATTTATGAATTGGCGCAAGGTGGTACCGCTGTTGGTACCGGTCTGAACACACAGCACGGTTGGGACCAGGCGGTTGCCGCAAACATGGCCGAAATCACCGGCCTGCCTTTTGTCACGGCACCCAACAAATTCGAGGCACTGGCCGCGCATGACGCGATGGTGTTCCTGTCGGGGGCTTTGGCCACGATTGCCGGTAGTTGCTACAAGATCGCCAACGACATCCGCTTTCTGGGCTCCGGTCCCCGGTCGGGGCTGGGCGAACTGATCCTGCCGGAAAACGAACCGGGTTCATCGATCATGCCGGGCAAGGTAAACCCGACCCAGGCCGAGGCGCTGACGCAGGTGGCCGCCCATGTCATGGGTAACGACGCCGCGATCAAGTTCGCTGGCAGCCAGGGTCATTTCGAGCTGAACGTCTACAACCCGATGATGTCCTACAATCTGTTGCAATCCATTCAATTGCTCGGCGACGCCGCTGACAGCTTTACCGAACGGATGCTGCTGGGCATAAAGGCCAATGAGTCGCGCATCGAAAAGCTGATGACGGAATCGCTGATGCTAGTCACTGCGCTTGCGCCGACTATCGGTTATGACAACGCCACAACCGTTGCCAAAACTGCCCACAAGAACGGCACCACCCTCAAGGAAGAAGCCATCGCACTAGGCTTTGTGGATGAGGCCACTTTCGACGCTGTGGTACGCCCCGAACAGATGATTGGCCCGAAAGATTGATGGGCAAGCCGGTAAATTTGAACCGGTACCGAAAACAGAAAGCGCGGGCTGAAAAGAAGGCCCGCGCAGATCAAAACGCTATGGCTTTTGGACAGACCAAGGCCGAGAAAGAGGTTGTCAGACTTCGACAAGACAAACAGAAGCGTGACCTCGACAATCACGAGCTGAAGGAATGAGTGGCCGCCCCGTCAAACGCTCGCTGACCCTTCAGGGACACCGCACTTCGGTTTCTTTGGAAGACGAATTCTGGCGCGCGTTCCGTGACATCGCACAGGAAAAAGATAAGCCGATCAATTCTTTGGCGGCTGAAATTGATGCGGTCCGCGATCCTGAAACAGGATTGGCTTCCGCCATTCGAGTCTTTGTTCTGAACTGGTATCGCAACCGGGATTGAGGCTTGTAAAGGTCTGGCAGCCAAGTGTACCTTGAATTGGAACAAAATAGGTACAGACATGAGCAAAACGATCACCGGGCCTGACGGTCAACCGCGCTGTGCCTGGTGTCAGGCCGCGCCGGAGTTCTTTGACTATCATGATCGGGAATGGGGCTATCCGGTCTCAGACGACCAGCGTCTATTCGAAAAGTTGTGCCTTGAGAGCTTTCAGTCGGGACTGAGTTGGCGAACCATCCTGTCAAAGCGCGAACATTTTCGGGAAGCGTTTTGCGGCTTTGATTTCAACAGGATGGCAGAGTTTACTGAAGCAGACGTTGAACGCCTTTTGCAGAATGCGGGCATCATCCGGCACCGCGGCAAAATCGAAGCTGTCATCAACAACGCCCGCCGCGCTCAGGAACTGATAAGGGTTGAGGGTTCTCTGGCCGCATATGTCTGGCGGTATGAGGCTGAAACTCCCCCACCGCCTCAAACAGCGTCGACATCACCGGAATCGGTCGCAATGTCGAAGGACCTGAAGAAGCGCGGATGGAAGTTCGTGGGGCCCACCACCGTTTTCGCGTTCATGCAGGCCATGGGGTTGGTCAACGATCACGCCGAAGGCTGCATCATGCGTGAAAAAGCGGCGCAAATGCGCCGCGATTTCAAAGTTCCGATTTAAGAATAAGTCAGACCGAAGCCTGATAGATCTTGTCGATGTTACCGCCCAGGGCCGCGTTGAATTCGGCATCGGACTGCTGTTTTGAAAGACCTTCGGTCAGCGCGCGCGAGAAGGAAGCGATCATCTTTCCGTTTTGATTCAACAGGTCGCAGGCCTGTTTTGTGGAATAGCCGCCTGACAGGGCCACAACCCGCAGAACGCGCGGGTGATCTGCCACTTCGTCATACAGATTGGCCTCGCTTGGGATCGTCAGCTTCAGCATGACGTCCTGGCCCTCGGCCAACTGGCCCAGGTTCTTGAGGATCTCGGCTTTCAGGATGCTCTCAGCCTCGGCCTTGGTTTCAGAATGGATGTTCACCTCGGGTTCGACAATCGGGACCATGCCCGCGCTGATCACCTCGCGTGCGACGTCAAACTGTTGAGCCACAACAGCGGCAATACCTTCTGCGTTGGCCTCGTGAATGACCGAGCGTTCTTTTGTTCCAAAGACACCATCGGCCTTGGCCAGCGTTTCTGCCAGACCGGGGATCGGTTTCATCATCTGAACGCCGTTGGCCTGATCCTCCAGTCCCTTGTCGATTTTCAGAAATGGAACGATGCCCTTGGCCGACCACAGAAAATCGGCGACTTTGCGGCCTTCGATTTCCTCGTTCAGGGTGCGTTCGAACAGGATAGCGCCAATCACCTTAGCTTTGGTGAAGTCGTCTGCCAGAATGATGCGTGCGCGCATCTTCTGGATTTCTCCGAACATCTCTTCTTCCGAGGTGTAGTCCGAGGCTTCAACACCATAAAGCGCCAGCGCCTTGGGTGTAGAACCGCCGCTTTGATCCAGTGCCGCGATGAAGCCTGCACCGTCGGACATTTGCGCGCGCTGTTCTGCTTTGGACATATCTGTTTCCCGTTCAATAATGATTCCGTGTTTTCCATCGCATACAACAAGGCGTTGACCGATGGTAGTTTGTTAGCGCTCAACCAGCCGCAGCCATATCCCGTCTTTCGAGCGTACCGTCAGATGCGCGACCGGAACAGGATCGCGTCCGGTCACTGGCTCAAACCGATAGTGCTTTAGCAGCATCGACAGGATCAGCGGCCCTTCAATCATCGCGAACCCTGCCCCGGTACAAACCCGCGATCCGGCGGAGAAGGGAATGAAGGCGTGCCGCTGGCAGGTCTTGCCGTTTTCCGTCTCCCACCGCGCTGGATCAAAGGCATCCGGGTTTTCCCACAGGCGCTCATGACGGTGCAAATGCCACGGGCTGATAACAATTTGCGACCCCTGCGGGACATCCCGATCTCTGAAACGCTCGGGACAGGTGGCTTCTCGCACCATCATGGGCACGGGTGGATAAAGGCGCAGGGTCTCGCGAAACACACTGCGACTGAGCTTCAAGCCTGAAACAGCGGCGAATGAAGGATCGTCCAATGCCGTCGCCTCTGCCGCGACCCTATCCTGCCATTCCGGATACAGCGCCATCAGGTAAAGTGCCCAGGCCAGTGCCGAGGCGCTGGTTTCGTGCCCGGCCAGAAAGAAGATGGCCACCTGGTCGATCATCTCCTGCGTCCCGAAACAACACCCTGTTTCCGGGTCCGGCCTGGTCATGATCTTGGTTGCAAGGTCATCGGGTGCTTTCCCCAGGGCTATTGCCTCCGCCCGCTCGTCCGTGAGGCGCGCAATCAGGTCCCTGATTTCCCGCGCTGTCCTTCGGGTCTTGCGGGAATGAAACCGGGGCACCCAGCTAGGGACAGGTACAAAGGCCGCAAGGTTTAGCAGCGGTTGTTCCCGCTGAAAGGTGCGAAACTTGTCAAACACCTGTGTCGCCACGGTGTGTTCGATCGGAACCGAGAACAAAGTACGAAAGATAACATCTGCGGCCGCGTGGCTGGTGATTTCTTCGCATTCGATGTCCTGGCCGACGCGCGTTCGCAGTCGGTCAACACTGGCCTGCGCCGCTGCATACATGGCCGGAAACGTATCCTTCAACCGCCCCCCCTCAAACGCCGGATCAATGATGCGGCGTTGGCGTTTCCAGGTTTCGCCATTGGTCAGGAAAACGGAGTCGCCCAGCAGCGGGCGCAATCCCTCGCTGATCCGGCCGGATTTCGGAAAATCGTCGGGGCGTTGTTTCAGCACCAAATCAATGAGTTCAGGCTGATTGATCATGTAAGACCGAAAGAACAGCGTCCTGAACTCGGCCATCCAGGCCCGATACAAGCGTTGCGGTTGTGCCGAGAGGATATCCTGACGAAAGAGCTTCAGATAGCGCCACAAAGACACCTTGTCGGGACGAGAGACGGGTTTTGGTGGGGTCACGAGTGCACCGACGTGTAACCTGACACCGCCTCTTCGATCCGCGAACGCGATGGTGCCCGGTTGCGAAACCGTTCCCCCAATGTCAGTGGCCCGGCAGTGATACGGAAATAGTCATAATCGCCGGGCTCGTCGAAGGCGCAGAGATATTGAAAATGCAGTCGAAAAAACCGCCAGCGTAATGCCTGCCAACGGTCTGCTGAAAGGGTTTGCGTGAACGCAGCAGACAGAACCAAAGGCCAACGCTTATCAGATCCGGCGACGCCGCTGACGCACACAGGATCGCACAAGGCAAATGCGCAGCCGTCGCCTGGGGCCGAGACATCGATCCAAGTCAGGTCTGTCCTGGACGACATGAATTGTAGATCACTGCGCAACTGATGGGCATCGGGCAGAAAGGACACCATAGGGACCACCTGCCCCAATGTCAGAAAGGATAACACAGGTCCGTCTTCGGACACGGGTTCTGACCGCAATAGGTCAGCCAGAACCGATACGCCCAGATGCGCGCCCGAGCTGTGCCCGACCACCAGAACCTCGTCCACTTCTGTTTCCATAGCTTGCCCGATCAGTTCAACAAACTGGCGCATTCGAGATTGCATTTCCGGGGACACACCGCCCCGTTCGCGCGAGGAATAGGCGTAGTCATGCATCAGGTAATAGGCAAACAGCCGGTTATCGATTTTTCGAAACCAGCGCAGCAATACAAGCGCCACCAAAAGCCCCGCTGCCAGACCGGGCCAACCCAGCAAGGTAAAACCGGCCCAGACCACGCCAAAAGCCGCCATCAGTTGCGCCAGCAACATGCCCACCGGGTAAAGAGCTGCAATTACCGGGCCTTTGCGCAAGCGCATCAGACGCCCAATTGCCCCCGTGGAAACGTAAATCCAGACCGTCCGCGCCAATTGAAGGTAAGTCGCGGCTATCGAGGTATCCATGCTGCCGCGGACAATGTCTGACCAAACCAGAACTTCAAAATCGGTGTCGACCGCGACCCCGTCCTGACATGAGGAAACATGCCAGCCAAATGGACCACCATTCGTCCGGGCCGACAACGAAATGTCATAGTCGGAAATTTCACCCTGTGCGCGCCCTTCCTTACGATAAAGCTCGCGGTATCGGCGCGGGTGAATGGGATCATATCCCGGAATGTAGAACACCCGGCGCTTGCGCACCTGCGACTGGTTTTTCTGACTGATCATGCTCGTACCTTCTGCGACGCAGGTTAGCGCAGCATTACGGCCAAGGTAAGATGGATCGGAAAATCAGCCCAGCGTTGCCAGCGCAGGAAAGGTTTCCAGCAGCCACCAGCTGAACTCGGTGAAAAGGCCGGTTATCAACATGATACCGACAAACAGAAGAAGCCCGCCCATCGCCTTTTCTATCGTACCCATGTAGGGCTTGATGCGGTTCATGACCGACATTGACCGGTTCAGGAACATAGCGGCCAGCAGGAACGGAATTCCAAGCCCTGCGGCGTATATACCCAGCAGGAATGTTCCCCGGGCCACCGAAGCCTCGGACGCGGCCAGCGACAGAATAGCCCCCAATTGCGGTCCGATACAGGGCGTCCAGCCGAATGCAAACGCAAGGCCCAGAATGTAGGCTCCGAACACGGACCCGCTGGAATCGCCGGTTTCCATGCGCGCCTCGCGGTCGAGGATCGGAATGCGGAATACGTTCAGAAAGTGAAGCCCGAACACGATGACAACCGCGCCAGACAACTTGGCGAACAGTACCTGATTGGTCAGAACAAAGGCGCCAAAAGCGGAAGCTGTGAAGCCCAACAGCAAAAACACCGTCGACAGGCCCAGGACAAAAAACAGGGCCGCCAGCGTTGCCTTGCGGCGGGCTTTGGTTTCATCCTGCATCTCGTTGATGGTCACACCACTCATATACGCCAGATACGGCGGAACGATCGGTAAAACGCAGGGTGACAGAAAACTGATCAACCCGCCGATCATGGCGATGAACATGGCAGGCAAAAGTCCCGCGTCGATGATTTCAATTCCGAACATGAAACAGCACATAGGGTATGAAACCGGCGGCGTCACGAGGCCATTCGGTCACATCCTCGTGCTTGCCTGCTGGACACCGTGACAAAGTGGAAATATCTGAACGATATGTCTGAACCGACCGAAACCCTTGATGCCTTGGGGCTGTTGTGCCCGTTGCCCGTGCTCAAAGCGCGCAAACGTCTGAAATCCATGCCGGCGGGTGCTGTGTTACGCATGTTGGCCGACGATCCCGCTGCAATTATCGATGTCCCCCATTTCTGTGCGGAAAGCGGGCACAGCCTGCTGTCGCAGGAGGAAATCGACGGACACCAAGTTTATCTGATCCGGAAATCGGCCTGAATTTGAACTCACGCCGTAAATGAAAAAGGCGGGCCTTGCGCCCGCCTTCCGTATTATTGGCCCAACGACCACCATCCGCGCCGCTTGGGCTTTGGTGGCTGGGCGGGTTCACGTTCTTCGACCACGGTTTCCAGAACAGGTTCCGGAGTTTCCTCGGCAGCTTGCACGGGCTCCTCAACAACGGGTTCAGAGACGTCCTGTGCTGCGACCGGTTCAGCCTCCGGCTCCTCCGGAACGGCAGGTTCCTCTTGCGCTGTTTCGTCCACCTGCGGTTCTGAAGTTCCTTCTTCCGCGCCCGACTCAGGTTCAGCCGCAGCAGTCTCCACTTTTTCCTCAGCTTCCTGCGGCTCATCCGCAGTATCTTCCGAAACCGGTTGATCAGCTTGAGCCTCGGGTGCCTCTACTGGTGCTTCTGCAGCAACCTCGGCCTCGGCTTCTTTCTTGCGGCGACGAGGTGCGCGACGTTTCTTGGGCTTGGGCTCCGGCTTTTCACTTTCATCCTCACCCTCGGACACACTTGCATCCTGGGTTTCGACATCAGCAGCCGCAACCTCAGTTGTTTCCGTTGGTGCATCGTTGTCATCAGACGCCGCCTCTTGGGTGTCCGATACTCCGTTGTTCTTTTTCCGGCGACGGCGGCGGCGCTTGCGTTTTGGCTTGCTTTCGTCTTCGGCCTGCACCGTTTCTTCTTCCGGCTGATCTTCATCTGTTGCATCGACCAGATCCATCAGTGACGCATCAACGGAAACGACAGGTGCGGTTGCCTCGGGAACGATCCGGCTGGCGGTCTTGAATTTCTCCAACGAGAAATCCGGGCTAACCAGATGCACATCGCCTTCGATGCGAACCGACAGCCCATAACGCGATTCAATCTGGGCGATATGTTCGCGTTTCTGGTTCATCAGGAAGTTTGCGATGCTGACCGGGCAACGAACCAACACCTCACGCGAACGGCGGCGGGTGCCTTCTTCTTCAATCTGACGCAGAATGGTCAGCGCCATGTTGTCGTCCGAGCGGATCAGTCCCGTACCATGGCAGGCCGGGCAAGGTTGCGTTGTCGCCTCCAGCATACCCGGACGCAGCCGCTGACGGCTCATCTCCAACAGACCAAAGCCCGAGATTCGGCCAACCTGAATGCGGGCCCGATCTGTCTTCAGCTTCTCTTTCAGACGCTTTTCGACAGAGGCGTTGTTCTTCCGCTCGTCCATGTCGATGAAGTCGATCACGATCAGACCGGCCAAATCGCGCAGACGCAACTGGCGCGCCACCTCTTCGGCAGCTTCAAGGTTCGTCTTGAGAGCGGTTTCCTCGATCGAGCCTTCCTTGGTGGCGCGACCCGAGTTCACGTCAATCGCAACCAGCGCTTCGGTGACGCCAATGACGATGTAACCACCCGATTTCAGCTGCACGGTCGGGTTGAACATCCCCGCCAGGTAGCTTTCAACCTGGTAGCGCGCGAATAGCGGCAGCGCGTCTTCATACCGTCTCACGTTTTTGGCGTGCGACGGCATAATCATCTTCATGAAGTCCTTGGCGATGCGATATCCGCCCTCGCCTTCGACCAGAACCTCATCGATATCGCGATTATAGAGGTCACGGATCGAGCGTTTGATCAGGTCGCCTTCTTCGTAAATCTTCGCAGGCGCGATGGATTGAAGTGTCAGTTCCCGGATCTGTTCCCACAGGCGCTGGAGGTATTCATAGTCGCGTTTGATTTCGGATTTGGTTCGCTTGGCGCCCGCGGTACGGATGATCAGGCCCGCCCCCGTCGGCACGTCGATTTCCGCCGCGATTTCCTTCAGCTTCTTACGGTCTGGCGCATTGGTGATCTTGCGGCTTATCCCTCCGCCACGGGCGGTGTTTGGCATCAGTACGCAGTAGCGCCCGGCCAGAGACAGATACGTGGTCAGAGCGGCACCCTTGTTGCCCCGTTCTTCCTTGACGACCTGAACCAGCAGAACCTGGCGAACCTTGATGACTTCCTGAATCTTATACCGACGCGGGCGCGGTTTGCGCGGCGGGCGGATATCTTCGCTGTCATCTTCATCCGCCACGGACTCGATCGTTTCATCTTTGGTGGAGGCATCCAGCAAAGCTTCGGAATCATCCGCGTCCTCGGCGCCTGCCCTGTCGTCCTCGGCGTCGTCCTCGACCGCCTCTTCAAGCTCGGAAGCTACGGCCTCTGCCTCGCCAGCCACTTCTTCAGATGCAGCGGCTTCCGATCCATCTTCCGGCTCGGCCTCAGTTGGTTCTTCCCGGTCTGCTGTGTCGACGGTTTCGGCCTCAGCTTCCTGCTCGGCATCCTCAGCCGCGCCTTCCGCCTCCTCGGGTGCGTCAGCATCGTCAACGGGTTCTTCAACCGGGGTTTCGCCAACAAGCTCAACCGGAGAGGTTCCTTCGGGAACGGACAGATCAGCCGCCTCTTCACCTTCATCCAGATCGATCGTTTCCATACCCGTGGGTTCGGACGAAACCTCGATGCTCTCGACGGCATCGTCGGATTTCACATCCGCCGCCTTGGTCCGCGAACGGGACCGGCGCTTTTTGGGCCTGGATTCTTCGGCTTCGTCCCGCGCTTTCATCGCTTCGGCGTAGGCGCGTTCCTCTTCCATCAGCGCTTCGCGGTCGGCGACAGGGATCTGATAGTAATCCGGGTGGATCTCGGAAAACGCCAGAAAACCGTGTCGGTTTCCGCCGTAGTCCACAAACGCCGCCTGAAGCGACGGTTCAACCCGTGTTACTTTTGCAAGATAGATGTTGCCGGCAAGCTGACGTTTGTTTTCGGATTCAAAATCGAATTCCTCGACCTTGTTTCCGTCGACCACCACGACGCGGGTTTCCTCCGCGTGGGTGGCATCGATAAGCATTTTCTTAGCCATTTGTCCTTGGTGCACCGCGCCAAACGCGTTGTCCTTACCCGTCCGGGGGGACAGGCGCTTTTGGGGTGGTGTCTTGTCAGGGCGATATCGGACGGCGCGCGGCAGGGTCTGGCGCTTTGGCCCCCTGCCCGGTCACTCAATCGTTGCGCGCGCGTCATCGCGGTTCTTCTCCGACAGGCGCGGTCGTCCGCTACCTGCCCATTTATTCCTTTCACCCGCCATTTCACGGGTTAAGGCGTTCAGATGCCCCTATTGGGGCACAATCGGTCTGCGTCGCCTGGCGGGAAGGTGCACCACCTTTTGCGGCGTCGCAGCGAAACTCAAAGATTCGGGACTTTAGAGCGCAAAAACTGCCCTGCCCGTCCGGACACAATAAAAGCAGTCCTGTGGAAAAGACAATGGGCAAACTGCATCAGACCGCACGGACACATCCGACGCCCGGCTTATTCTGTTCAAAAATGCCTCAAGAGGGGGCTGGCCCCCTCTGAAATACGTCACAGATAGTCAGAACGTTGCAGGCCGTATTTGGCCATCTTTTCATTCAGTGTCCGACGCGGCAGGCACAATTCGTCCATAACAGACGCAATCGAACCTTTGTGGCGGCGCATCGTGTTGTCGATCAGCATCCGTTCAAACGCCTCGACATACTCTTTCAGCGGCTTGCCCTCGGTCGTCATCACAGGTTGCATCTCTTCATGATCAGACATCAGCAAAGACGCAATGGTGCCGGACCCACGCCGAGATTGCAAAACCGCGCGCTCGGCAATGTTGATCAGTTGACGCACATTTCCGGGCCATGGGGCCTGCAATAGCTGCGCCGCCTCTTGCGCGCTGACCTGCGGCGCATCACAGCCATATTCTTCGGCGAATTGCTCGCTGAGACGTGTGAACAAAGTCAGAATGTCCTCGCCCCGCTGGCGCAAAGGCGGCATGGTGATCCGCAAAGCCGCAAGACGATAGAACAGGTCGGGACGCAGCACATCCTCGCTTGTCTTGCCGGCTTCCTGCAGGTTCGAGATCGCGACAATCCGCGTTTCGGCCGGAGTACCCTGATCGTTCATGACACTCAGCAGACGTGCCTGCAGCGTGTCGCTCAACGCCTCGACATCCTCCAGAACAAGCGTGCCGCCGCGCGCTTCTTCGATGGCTGGCAACTGTGCGTCTTCCGGCATCATCGGGCCAAACAGACGCTTGGACAGCGCCTCTTCCTCAAGAGCGGCACAGGATACCAGAACGAATTTCTTGCCTGCGCGGCTGCCCACTGCGTGCAGTGCATGCGCCACCAGCGTTTTGCCCGTGCCGGTCTCACCATCGATCAGAACGTGACCATCAGCCTGACCCAGATCGAGAATATCCTCGCGCAGGCGCTCCATCACCGGGCTGGCACCGATCAGCTTATTCATGATCTGCGTACCACCTGACAACTCGCGCCGCAGTGCGCGGTTATCCAAGGTCAAACGACGCGCATTGCTGGCGCGTTTTGCCAGTTCGGACATACGATCCGGATTGAACGGCTTTTCAAGGAAGTCGAACGCCCCGACCCGCATCGCCTCGACCGCCATCGGCACATCGCCGTGGCCTGTGATCATGATGACGGGCAACGTGCTGTCGGCCCCCATCAGCTTTTTCAGCAACTGAATGCCGTCCATTCCCGGCATCTTGATATCCGAAATGACGATACCGGGGTAATCCGGACCAAGAACCTTGAGCGCGTCTTCGGCGCTGGAAAAGGTCTCGGTGTCATATCCTGACAACGCCAGCCATTGGCTGATCGACTGGCGCATGTCCTGTTCGTCGTCCACAATGGCGATTTTCATGGCCTGTGCCATAGTCATTCCTCGTTATTCAGCGGCCTCAAGGCCGTCGCTTCCAAGTATCGGCAGCTGCATCTCGAAAACTGCACCACCGTGCTGTCCGTTGCGTGCGGTCAGCCGTCCGCCATGGTCGTTCACGATCCCCGACGAGATGGCAAGCCCCAGTCCAACACCGTCACCCGGCTGCTTGGTGGTGTAGAACGGTTCAAACAGGTTCTCGATATCTTCTATACCATACCCGTTGTCGCGCACCGTCAGTACCGCAGTATCGCCCGCCGCAAGGATAATTTCCACATCCGGGTCTGCCACCGATTTGGTGGCGTCCAGCGCGTTCCGCAAGAGGTTGACCATCACCTGTTCAATTCGCATCCGGTCGCCCATCACGACCACCGGCTCCTCGGGCAGAATTTGTGTGATCTTCACCTGCCGCTGGCGCAGTTGCGGCTCCATCATCGACAAGGATGAGGCCAGCGCTTCTCCAAGATTTACAGGGGAAAACGCGTCCGCTCCCTTGCGTGCATATGACTTGAGCTGCCGCGTGATCGCGCCCATCCGTTCGATCAATCCGTCAATGCGGCCAAAGCTTGCAAGCGCTTCTTCCGGGCGGTTGCGGCGCAACAAAAGACGCGCGCCGGCCAGATAGGTTTTCATGGCGGCCAGCGGCTGGTTCAACTCGTGACTGACGGCGGCCGACATCTCGCCCAAAGCGGCAAGTTTCGAGCTTTGGGCCAGCGTTTGTTCGGCCACTTCAAGTGTCTTTTCAACCCGTTCCCGCTCAGCGATTTCCCGCTGCAACCTTGCGTTCAATGCGCGAAGCTCTGCCGACTCGCGCTGGATCGATACCATCCGAACGGCCGCGCGTCGGCTTAGTACATAGAAGGCCAACGCCAGAAGAATCGCAAAGCCCATGATCTCCAGCGCCAAAACGCTGTTCACCTTCTCCCGGATTGAGGAATAAGTCGTGAAGGACGTCATCTGCCAGCCACGGAACGGAATGCGGGTCTCCATCCGCATCACAGCCTCACCTTGCAGATAGGCATCGGGCGGAAGGACCGTCCAGTCAGTGGTCGCGCGTATGGCACGCTGAATCGCGCCCTGCGGAGGCTGGCGCAGCATCGCGGCCTTTTCGTCCAGTCCCCGCCATTGCGGTTCGGTCGAAAGAATGATGGTGCCGGTGCTGTCCACGACCATGACCGCATCGGAAATCCCGGCCCAGGCGCGTTCGAATTTTTGCAGGTCGACCTCGACAACGATCACACCCAGGGTCTCGGTTCCGGCTTCCATGCGACGGGAGTAAACAAAGCTGTAGCCGCCCGATTCCCTCTCGATCACGGTAAAAATCGTCGAGTTCGATCGCGCCGCATCGACAAAATAGGGCGAGTTGCGATGCAACTCACCCAGACGGTTGCGGTCCGTGGCAGCGACCGAGCGACCATCACGGTCCAGCAGCATCAGCGAGGCCGCGCCGATCTCTTCAACGAAGGAAATCAGGCGTTGGGTCGAAAGGGAAAAATCGCCCGACTGCAATGCCGCGATCAATGTCGGGTCGCGCGCCAGCAACTGCGGAACGATCGAATTTCTGCGCAGCTCGCTCAGCAGGTTTCCGGAATACAGAGTCAACCGCAACTCAGCCCGGTTGCGGGTGGATTCGGTAAACCTGTCTGTCAGTAAACGGTTCGTGACCCACACGGTGGCTGCGGCGGCCACCAGCAAAACGATAACCGCAACCCGCAACCGCCATCCAAGCGGCGCGCCGCGAAGCGGTTTTGCGATTTTGGGCATGTTCGTGGGCGCGTCAGAGCTCATAAGTGAAATTTACGCGTCCGGCGTTGCGACCTCAAGTCACGCTGGTGCCAAAACCCCGGACAATGCGCGGAACAACGCCGTTCCGTCGGTGCCGCCGTGCCCTTCGTCCGCTGCCCGCTCGGGATGGGGCATCATTCCGAGAACGCGACGGTTTTCCGAAAGAATGCCCGCAATATCGCCGACCGACCCGTTCGGGTTCTCGGCATAGGTGAACGCAATGCGGTCATGCTCTCGCAGGGTCGATAATGTTGCGTCATCAGCGAAGTAATTTCCATCGTGATGAGCAATCGGAATTCCGATCACATCCCCCGAATTGTAGCCTTGCGTAAACGCGCTGTCGCTGGTTTCGACCTTCAAGCCGACTGTGCGGCAGATGTATTTCAACCCGGCATTGCGCAGAAGCGCCCCGGGCAGAATGCCGGTTTCGGTCAGAATTTGGAATCCATTGCACACACCAATGGCGTAACCACCACGCTTGGTGTGGTTGACAACGGCCTTGCAGATCGGCGACTGGGCAGCAATTGCACCGCAACGCAGGTAGTCGCCGTAAGAAAATCCGCCGGGCACACCGACAATGTCGACGCCTTCGGGCAATGTGGCATCCTTGTGCCAGACCATCTCGACCTGGAAACCCGCCTGTTCAAAAGCAACTGCAAGGTCCCGATCGCAATTGGATCCGGGGAATACGATTACGGCTGCGCGCATGGCCGACCCTCCTTGATCAGATCCGAGAAAACTCAGACCAGTTCGATTTCGTAGCGTTCGATGACCGTGTTAGCCAACAGCTTTTCGCACATCTCGGTGATGTCCGCCTCGGTCGCGCCGTCTGCAAGTTCCAGATCGATCACCTTGCCCTGACGCACGCCCTGGACCTGATCAAAGCCCATGGCACCCAATGCATGACGCACCGCTTCGCCCTGAGGGTCCAGAACCCCGTTCTTGAGCATGACATGCACCCGTGCTTTCATTTTCGAAACTCCACCTGTGGGGCGAAGGTCCAGGCCCCATTTCGTTGCGCGGGGGATAGCGCGGTTGTGGGCGCTGGACAACCCTTCTTGGCGGCTACGGGGTATGCAGTTTGACGCAGAGGCATCTGTCGCCTTTTGAAAGAACCCCAGACATGCTCCAACACGCCGGATTGGCAAATGCCGAACTGAACAAAGAAAAAGCGCCCCCTCAACCGAGGCAGCGCTTTGTTCCAAATCGAACAGACCTGTTAGGTCAGTTGATCAATGTCGGCTTGGTCACGTTACTTTTGGGCAGAACGCCCAGGCGCCGGGCGACCTCGGAGTAGGCGTCGGTCAAATTGCCCAGATCGCGCCGGAACACGTCTTTGTCGAGCTTCTGGCCGGTTTCGATGTCCCACAGTCGGCAGCTATCCGGGCTGATTTCATCCGCCACGAGCAATCGCTGAAAATCACCTTCGAAGACACGGCCTATCTCGATCTTGAAGTCGATCAGACGGATACCCACAGCGAGCATCACACCGCTCATGAAATCGTTCACGCGCAGCGCCAGGCTGAGGATATCTTCCATATCCTGCTGGCTGGCCCAGCCAAAGGCCGCAATGTGTTCTTCCGAAACCAGCGGATCGCCGAGCGAGTCATCCTTGTAGCAGTACTCGATGATCGGGCGCGGCAACTGTGTTCCTTCGGCGATGCCCAGACGCTTGGACAGCGAGCCTGCGGCGTAGTTGCGAACGATCACTTCCAACGGCACAATCTCGCAGCTGCGCACCAGCTGCTCACGCATGTTCAGACGGCGAATGAAATGGTTCGGCACGCCAATCTGGGTCAGGCCGGTCATGAAAAACTCGCTCAGGCGGTTGTTCAACACGCCCTTTCCGTCAATGACGTCTTTCTTTTCGGCGTTGAAAGCCGTGGCGTCATCCTTGAAATACTGAACGATTGTGCCCGGTTCCGGGCCTTCATACAGGATCTTGGCCTTGCCTTCATAGATTTTCTTGCGACGCGCCATGTGCGACCTTTCCAGTCTGCTGAGCGGGAATGAGTCCCCTCACGTTGGCGTTCTCATAGTCCAAGCCCCCCTTTCTCGCAAGTTCGTCAACCCGGGAGGCTTTGACGCAGCGCAAATCCCTTGCGTCGACAACGTGCAATAGTCATATCATGAAGACAGAATTCGAAACTCAAGGGGTCCCCGACAAATGACCACATTTGACGAACGTGAAGCCGCGTTTGAAAACAAATTCGCGCATGATGAAAAAATGCAGTTCATCGCCAGAATGCGCCGGAACCGCTTTATGGCCGTTTGGGCATCCACGCTTAAGGGTGAGACGGTAGAACAAGCCCGCAAATACGGTCAGGAACTGGTGCACACAGATCTTCAGAACGTAAGCGAAGACGACGTTGTCGACGCCGTCAAAGGCTATCTGGGCGACCTTGCCGACGAAAAGACCATCCGCGTAAAGATGGCTGAGTTGTTGGTCGAAGCCAAAGAGCAGGTCATGGCGGAAGTAAACATCTGACCTGCAAGATACAAAGCTCATGATCTTCATGAGTTTTATGAATTTGATTTGACGCCCCGGTCGTGAGACACGGGGTGTCTCAATTTTTAACGGTCGAATGCACCTTTATTCGGACGACTCGCATGACAAACGCGCTTAGCACACTTTTGGAAACCAAGGATGCCATTCTGGCGGACGGGGCAACCGGCACCAATCTGTTCAATATGGGACTGCAATCCGGCGACGCGCCGGAATTGTGGAATGTGGACGCACCGGACAAGATCAGGGCGCTGTACCAGGGATCCGTCGATGCCGGCAGCGATCTGTTTCTGACCAACACTTTTGGCGGAACGGCCTCGCGCCTGAAACTGCACGATGCGCAGGGTCGCGTTGCAGAACTGAACCGAATCGGCGCCGAATTGGGCCGTGAAGTCGCCGACAAGGCAGGTCGCACGGTGATCGTGGCCGGGTCGGTCGGTCCTACCGGTGAAATCATGGAACCGGTCGGAAGCCTGTCACACGCAGATGCCGTCGAGATGTTTCACGAACAGGCCGAAGCCCTGAAAGCAGGCGGCGTCGACGTTCTCTGGCTGGAAACCATCAGCGCGCCCGAGGAATTCCGGGCCGCAGCAGAGGCATTCGCGCTGGCTGACATGCCATGGTGCGGGACCATGAGCTTTGACACCGCGGGTCGCACCATGATGGGCGTGACATCGGCTGATTTTGCCTCGCTGGTTGAAACGTTGCCCAATCCGCCCGTGGCTTTCGGCGCCAATTGCGGGACCGGGGCGTCGGATATCCTTCGCACGGTGCTGGGTTTTGCGGCACAGGGAACAGAACGGCCTGTGATCTCGAAAGGGAATGCGGGCATACCGAAATATGTCAATGGTCACATCCACTATGACGGAACGCCCGAGTTGATGGGCCAGTACGCGGCCATGGCACGTGACGCGGGGGCGACTATTATTGGCGGCTGCTGCGGCACGATGCCTGAGCATCTTCGTAAGATGCGCGAGGCGCTGGACACAACCGCACCGGGTGATCGACCGACACTGGATCAGATAACGGGCGCACTGGGTCCGTTCTCATCAGCCTCTGACGGCACTGACGAGGATGCGGCAGTCCCGGACCGCCGCGCGCGCCGTCGCCGCCGCGCTTGAGCTTCAGCGCCCCTCGAATTTCGGGGGGCGTTTTTCCATGAATGCAACGACGCCTTCGGCAAAATCGCGGGTGCGGCTGCAATCCCCCTGCAAATGCGCCTCGGTCGTCAATTGCTGCGTCAGGGATTTGTCGTAAGTTCCGCGAATGGCCTTTTTCATCGCAGCAAATGCAGCGGTTGGCCCATTGGCCAGATAAGACGCCCGCTTGCGCCAGTGCGCGTCAAACTCTGCATCACTGACGGATTCCCAGATCAGCCCCCAATCATCGGCTTGACGCGCGGTGATCTTGTCCGCGAACAGCGCCGCGCCCATCGCTTTGGCCATTCCCATCTGACGCGGCATGAACCATGTGCCGCCGGCATCCGGCAACAACCCGATACGCGCGAATGCCTGCAAAAAATATGCGCTTTCAGCCGCGATCACGACATCCGCGCACAAAGCCAGATTGGCCCCAGCCCCGGCGGCTGCCCCGTTTACCGCAGCGATTGTCGGAACCGGGCAATCGTGGATCGTTTCCAGCATCGGTTCGTATTCGTCGCGCAAAGACCTTTCCAGGTCGATCTTGCCAGTGCTCGAAGCATCCCCAAGATCCTGCCCCGAGCAAAACGCGTTGCCAGCCCCGGTTATCACGATCGCCCTGGCGCGACGGGCCGCATGTTTCATCGCATGCATGATCTCGGCCCGCATTTGCGTGGTCAGTGCGTTCATCTTATCCGGCCGGTTCAGCGTAAGAACCGCCAGATCGTCCGCAATGTCCAGAAGGACCGTTTCGTATTCCATGGTTTCCTCCCAAACTCAGAACCCTGGGTGAACCTGATGGATAAATGCGGGAAGGAAAAGCTAAACCGAACGTCAGTCTTCGAGAATTTGGCGCAGACGCTCTTTCTCATCTTCGCTCAGGGCGTCTGCTTCGGACGCGCCCTGCCCTTTTGACCGCTTTCGCAAGAAGTTCCAGCCCATTCCGGCGGCAATCAGCAGCATTATGGGACCGGCCAGCCAAAGCATCAGGTTTGACCCGGTCACTTTCGGCTTCAAAAGAACATATTCGCCGTAACGGTCAACGATATAGGCCACAGCCTCTTCGTCGCTGTCCCCGGCCACCAGCCGCTCACGCAACAACAGGCGCAAATCGCGCGCCAGTTCGGCATTGCTTTCATCAATGCTTTCATTTCGGCAGACAAGGCAGCGCAACCCGGTACTGATATCGCGTGCCCGCGCTTCGAGTGCCGGGTCATCCAGCACTTCATCCGGTTGAACAGCCATCAACGGGGAGGCAATCAGCATCAGGATCAGAGCCAGACGTCTCATTCCGCAGGTACTCCGCCAGCCGGGGACTTGCGGGCACCGGCAGCCACACGAAAACGACGATCAGACAGGCTGAGAACTCCGCCAAGCGACATCAGAATACACCCGCCCCAGATCCAGTTCGCCAGTGGTTTGATGTAGGTTCGCATGACCCAACCGCCATCGGCCTGCTGGTCGCCGATCACGACATACACATCCCGCAGGAAACGATAGTCGATCGCCGCTTCGGTCGTGGGCATCCGCGCCACGGGATAGTCGCGTTTTTCCGGATGCAGCGTTGCGATGGGTCGCCCGTTCTTTTCAACAATTACATCTGCCATGGTCGAGAAGTAGTTCGGCCCCTGTACCCGGCGCACATCATTCAGGGTCAGGGTGAATTGCCCGACCTCAAATGGTTGGCCCGGTTGCGCAACGCGTATGTCTTCGACCTCCCACGCGGTCAGGCCTGCAATGGCAAATATCGTTACCCCCAACCCTGTATGAGCGACCGCCTTGCCCCAATCCGCACCGGGAAGACGCACCAGGCGGTTCAGGTTGTTTTTGCGGCCCGTGCGGCTCCACAAATCCACGATTGCACCGAATGTGATCCATGCGCCAAGGAACAGACCAACCGGTCCCAAAGCGCTGCGTCCTGTCTGCATCGCCCAGACCAGCAACGCCAGCGCAAGCGCCAGCAGAAACGCGTAGCGCAGGGACCAGGCCGTTTTGCCAAGCTTGCCCCGTTTCCAGGGCAGCATGGCACCAACGGGCAACGCAATGCCCAACGCGACCATGAAGGGCGTAAAGGCCGCATTGAAGAAAGGTGCCCCAACAGAAAGCTTCCGATCAAAGGCCATTTCCGCCACCATCGGCCACATGGTTCCCACAAAGACGACAAAACAGCTAACAGCCAGAAGGATGTTGTTCAGTATCAACGCGCTTTCGCGGCTGACCATTCCAAACACACCCTTCGCCTCCATCGCCTGTGCGCGGGTGGCAAACAGGGTCAGCGAACCGCCGATGAAGAAAATCAGAATAAGCAGGATGAACACGCCCCGTTCCGGGTCGTTCGCAAAAGCGTGAACCGAGGTCAGCAGGCCGGACCGTACAATGAAGGTTCCGATCAGCGAAAATCCGAAGGCGATAATGGCCAACAGAATCGTCCAGCTTTTGAGGGATTCGCGTTTTTCGACAACAATCGCCGAGTGCAGCAATGCGGCAGCCAGCAGCCACGGCATGAACGAGGCATTTTCTACCGGATCCCAAAACCAGAAACCGCCCCAGCCCAGTTCATAGTAGGCCCACCATGACCCCAGCGCGATGCCGATCGTCAGAAACACCCAGGCCGCCAATGTCCATGGCCGGACCCAACGCCCCCATGCCGCGTCGATTCTGCCCTCGATGAGGGCTGCAACGGCAAAGCTGAACGCCATGCTCAGCCCGACATACCCCAGATACAGGAACGGCGGGTGGAACGCGAGGCCGGGATCCTGCAACAGCGGGTTCAGGTCGCGGCCGTCAAACGGCGCGATGACCAATCTGTCAAACGGGTTCGAAGTGAACAGAATAAAGGCGAAAAACGCGACAGCGATGGCCGATTGAACCGCCAGCACGCGCGCCTTGAGCGTTGGTGGCAGACCACCCCCGAAGAACGCGGCCATGGCACCGAAAATGGTAACAATCAGCACCCACAACAGCATCGAACCTTCGTGGTTCCCCCAGGTGCCGCTGATTTTGTACAGCATCGGCTTGGCGGAATGGCTGTTCTCTACCACGATACGCAGCGAAAAGTCCGACGTGATGAAGGCCCAGGTCAGCGCACCAAATGAAAACGCGGTTAGCAAGAACTGAGAGATCGCAGCCGGTTCCGCAAACGCCATCCAGCCGGTCCATCGTTTTGCAGCGCCGATCAAGGGCACCACGCTTTGAACGATGGCGACAAAAAAGGCGAGGATCAGGGCAAAGTGGCCAAGTTCTGTAATCATGGCCAACGATATAAACCTGTCGCGCGGCAAGCACCAACAACAATCGCCAGGATTTGGCGCACATAGTGTCGCGGGTCAGGCACTGCGCAGGCGCTTCCAGTCCTCCAATGCGCGGTTTTCGTCAAGGTCGACGGCCACCTCGACCTCGGGTTGGTCCGCTCCGGCGTCTACATGCGTCGGCATATCCTTGTCCAACGTTTGCAGGGTTCTGAGATTCTCGACGACGACAGGAACCCGTGTCATACCTGCGGCAATTTCTCGTTGCAGATCCTGCACTTTGCTGTGGTGACGCGCGCCAAAATAAAAGGAAACGATTACCCCTAACAGCCACCACAAAGGTTCAGGTACTAGCGCAATCCCCTGCATTCGGGCCGCAAACCAGATCGGGTCGACCATGGCCGCCACAAACAATCCCAACGTCCCCAAAGCCAGCGCCGGTCGCGGTACTCGGTTCAACCCATCCATAAACCGATCGAATGCACCTTTTTGCCCTTTGTGAAACTCGGCGCCGAACTGAGACATCGCCTGCCCCTGGACCGTTAAGGAGCGCTCAGCTGCCGCATCGGCGTTCTGGTGGAAAACTTCGACTGTTTCCCGCACAAGATTTCGCCCGCCCCCGAACAGAAGTGCCAATACGCCCGATATCAGTCCCATCGTGAAACTCTCCTTTGAAACTCTGCGTCGCTTAGGTGGTAATCTGGTGAAAGGAATTCTTCCGCCCGTCGAATCCAGCCCCCTTTTCCCCCAGACCGGGTGCGCGCATATTTGCGGGACTCAGGACGCCGATCTGCCAACTGAAAATAGTAGTTTCGTCGGGCGACACCGTAGGCGTCACACAGCGCCGCCGCATCAGGCATCGCCGCTTCCCGGCAAGCCTCTGCCGTCTGTGGACCAACCACGCCATCCACCGTGACCGCGAAACCCATTTGCACCAACAACCGTTGCAGGATCCGGACAGCCTGCGCACCTGCATTTACGTGCATGTCAAAAACAGTCGCCTGCAGCATTTCGGGCAACAACCCAAGGCGGGATTCCTCGAAATAGTATTGCAGAAAGATCTCAACTGCCTGACTTTGCGACAGTGCACGCACGTCTGCGTGCGAAATCTTTCCGTCTCCGGTCAAATCCAGCCCCAACCGCCGCAGCGTGCCGATTGTAACACCGAACTTCGTGGGGCCGCCGGGGTCATCCGGATCATCCACATACCCGCCTTCCCGTGCCACTATGCCCCTGGCGATTTGCCGAACCGTCTGCATGCCAACCTCATTTCAACTATCAGGTCAGACGGTCAGTCAAAGGCATTAACAACGCGAAAAACGAAAGGGCGCTGCATGTCCGTCACATGCAACGCCCTACTTCTTTTTATTCAAGAATACGCTGCCGCCGGAGGCATGCGGATCAGCTGAGGTCAGCTCTCATCGGCCTCTTTGTAGACCCCTTGTTCTTTAAGGGCATCCACGACCTCTTTCGGCATATAGGTCTCATCGTGTTTTGCCAGTATTTCAGTGGCTTCAAAGACACCGTTCACGTAACTTCCGGTTCCCACCATACCCTGATTTTCCGAAAACAGGTCCGGCAGTACACCCGTGAATGCCACTTTGACGGTTTCGCCGCCGTCTGTGACGCTGAAATAGACCGTCTCGCCCTGTCCGCGAATGATTGACCCTTCTTCGACCAGCCCCCCGATCCGGAATACTTCGGTCGGTTTGGGCGGTTCCGCGATGACCTGACTTGGCGAGCGGAAAAAGTTGATGCCGTCCCGCATGGCGTACCCAATCAACGCCGTCGACAATGCCAGGGCAACAGCTGCCAGCAAAATGATCTGTACTCGACGGCGTTTCTTGAGCGTTTTCATCTTTTCCTCACGGGAACAACGGGGCCATCATCAGCCCGGCGGTTTCATTTTCACCTAACATCAGGTTGGCATTCTGCAAGGCTTGGCCACTGCTACCTTTTGTCAGGTTATCAAGTGCCGCGACCACAATCGCGCGACGTTCAATCCGATCTGCAACCACGCCGATATGGCAGAAGTTTGACCCCCTGACATGGTGGGTCGAAGGCGTTTCACCAAAGGGAAGCACCTGCAGAAACGGCTCTGCTTCATAGGCCTTGCTCAGTGTTTCATAAATGCTGTGTGGGTCGCCCTTCACATAGGTCGTTGCCAAAATCCCCCGATTGGCGGGGATCAGATGCGGTGTGAACTGCACATGCACGGTCCGCCCCGCCAGTTTCGAGAACTCCTGATCGAACTCCCCCAGGTGACGGTGCGTCCCGCCTACGGTATAGGCGTTGTACCCTTCACTGAGCTCTGCGTGCAAAAGGTTTTCTTTCAACGACCGACCCGCCCCTGAAACGGCGCATTTCAGGTCGAGAATGATGTCATCGAGATCAACCACGCCTGCTGTTACCAGCGGCCGCAATGCGTATTGCCCGGTCGCCGCGTTGCAACCTGTGCCAGCAACCAGTCGCGCAGCCCGGATTTCATCGCGGTAGAATTCGGTCAAGCCATAAACAGCCTCTTCCTGCTGTTCCAATGCAGCGTGCGGGTTGCCGTACCATTTCTCGTATTCCGCCGGGTCGCGCAGGCGGAAATCGGCGGACAGGTCGATAATCTTCAGGTTTTTCGGCAGATCACGGATTATTTCCTGGCTGGTTTTGTGCGGCAATGCGCAGAAACACAGGTCAATCTGCGAGAAATCAATTTCCGAAATCTTGCACAGATCCGGCAGATTCATATGCCGCAGATGTGGGAAAACCTGCGCCATGGGCTGCCCGGCCTTCCGTTCAGCGGCCAAAGCGGTGATTTCCATATTAGGGTGCTCGGCGATCAGCCGCACCAGTTCCGCACCGGTATAGCCGGAAGCGCCAAGAATTGCGATTTTGTGGGTCATGTCAGACCTCTTGCATGAGTGTGTCACATATCACGACCGCCGATGTGACGGACATCGGATTAAGGAATGGGGGTCCGGGCGTCCTTGACCTAAGTCAGGCCGCCTCAAATGTGATTTGTCGTCGGAGAAACTGAGTCGCCCGATCGCTGACAATGCCCGGTTTGCCGGTCGTCAGAAACCCGCCCCCGCCCGAGCCAAGCATGTTCGGGTGGCGTTGCAGGTAATCCGCAAGGCTTTCCGCCACCAGATCTCCCTGACTGAACACCTGAACGTCCGGACCAAGCGCCTGTTGAAACGTCTCGGCCATCAAAGGGTAATGCGTGCACCCCAGAATAGCGGCCTGTGGTTCGGGCATCTTCCGCTTCAGGGCATCCACGTGGCTGCGCACCAGCGCTTCGGCCAGAATCATGTCGCCATCTTCGATCGCGTCAACAACACCGCCACATGCCTGCGCCTCGACATCTACACCGATGGCCCGGAAGGCCAGCTCCCGCTGAAACGCACGACTTGAAACGGTGGCCGGGGTCGCAAACAGCGCGACATGCTTCACGGCGACCTCTCGCGGGGGCGAGTTGTCACCCCATTGGCGTTCCGTCAGGGCCTCGATCAGCGGCACAAAGACGCCGAGAACCCGCTTTCCGTAGGGCACGCCCTCTTCCTGCATCCGCCGCAACGCAGCCGCGCTGGCCGTGTTGCAGGCGAGAATCACCAGATCACAGCCCTTTGCCCACAGGTCATGTACTGCCTTGCGGGTCAGCTGATAGATATCCTCGGCATCCCGCACGCCGTATGGTGCGTGCGAACTGTCCGCGAAATACAGGAAATCCACGTCCGGCAGACGTTTCCGAGCGGCGTCCAGAACGGTCAGCCCGCCGAGACCAGAATCAAAAATACCTACTGCCATTTGCCCCTTCAGGCGCGATGCCGTTCCTCGAATTCATACCCGTAGTCATAGGACTTTAACGGTTTCGGAGACAGCTCATAAGTCGCTTTGCGCAAGAAATCCATCATCTTGCGCGTGTCCTTGCCCAAAGGGTCCAGAACATCCCGGCCAATGGGCTCACCGATGACCACCTTGACCGGCGTGTCGACCCGCTTCTTGAACTCTTTGATCAGCAACCCCATGCGCAGCGTATTGTGCAAATGACTGGCAATCTGAAACAGGCGTGAGGTGTGCCCGTCAAAAAAAACCGGCACAACCGTCGCATTCGATTTCGCAACCATTCGGGCCGTAAAGCCGCGCCAGCCTGGATCCATTGGGTGCGAGAACGGTTTGGCTCCGGTGCTGACCGTTCCGCCCGGGAAGATCCCGATGGCACCGTCACTACCCAGATAGTCCAAGGTCGTCTTCCGCGTTTCGAGGTTTAGCCTCATCGCCTCCTTCGTATCATCGAACGAAATTGGCAGGATGATACGATTCAGATCCTCGTCCTTTGTGAATACATGATTGGCCAATATCCGAAAATCTCCGCGCGTCTGAGACAGGATGTGACCCATCATCAGACCATCCAGAATTCCGTACGGATGATTTGCAATCAGGATCAGCGGCCCGTCAGCGGGTATGTTCGACAAAGATCCGCCGACGATATCCAGTGACAATCCGTACCGCTCGACCATAACCGCCCAGAAATCCCTTCCGTTGGCGACTTCGCGTTCGTACCCGTCCGCCCGTTTTATCAGACGCAAACGCCCGGTCGTATTCTCCATAAGCTTGATGACCATCTTCCCGCCTCTGGTCTCGGCGGAATAGGCATAGGAAATGTCACGGGCGACATGACGGCGCGAAGGCATGCGATACTCCGGTCTGTTTCACGCAATCTAGGTGCAGGTGAGCCATTTGCACAGATGCCGTTACAGGATTATGACATGTCATTCGGCCGCGGCACGCATCTCGGGACTGCCGTCGCGGATGATCGCCAGCAATTCCTCGCGCTTTTTGGCTGCTTTGGCTTCGTTCTCCCTCAGAACGGGTCCAAATCCGCGAATCTCCAGCGGAAGCCGCGCAAGGGCCGCAAATGCGTCACGTGTTTCTGCGGTGATCAATGGCGTGATCTCACGCAGGTCGGATTCGTACTGACGGATCAATGCACGTTCCATCTTGCGTTCGGCACTGTAACCAAAAATGTCGAAGGGTGTACCGCGCAGGAATTTCAGTTTGGACAGGAGCTTCATCGGTGCAAGCATCCATTCCCCAAAAGCACGCTTGCGCGGTCGCCCGTTCGGTCCGGTCCCTCCCATTATCGGTGGCGCCAGATGAAAGGTCATCTTGAAGTCGCCGTCGAACTCGGACTTTGCCTGTTCCCGGCTATCCAGAAGAAGGCGAGCGACTTCATATTCGTCCTTGTAGGACAGCAGTTTGTGATAACCTTTGGCCACAGCCTCGCGAACCGAGGCGTCCTCAAAAGCGTCAACCACCTTGCGGTAACGTTTTGCCAGACGATTGCCCTGATATTTCTTCAGATGATCGGTCCTGAAGTCGATCATCTGCTCCAGCGATTTGGGCAACTCTGCAACGGAAGGCGACAGTATCGCATCGACTTCCTGGGAATGCAGAACTGCCCACCGGCCAATATCAAAGGCGCGTTTGTTGCGTTCGACCGCAGTGCCGTTCAGTTCGATGGCTTGCAGTACGGCCTGATGTGAAACCGGCAGCAGGCCCTTTTGCCAGGCAGCACCAAGGACCATCATGTTTGAATAGATCGAATCTCCCATGACAGCGCGCGCCAGCTCGGTTGCATCGAACATCGAAACGCCGTCCTTCAACCGCGCCTGCAGCGCCAGTTCCAGCCGGTCGCTGGGGATCTGGAAATCGGTGTCCCGAGTGAAGTCGCCGGTGATCGTTTCATGGCTATTGACCACCGCGCCGGTTTGGCCGGTTCGGGTCAGACCCAGTGTTTTGGCCCCGGCAGACACGACCAGATCGCCGCCAATCAGCGCATGTGCTTCGCCGGTCGCGACGCGGATGGCACTGATGTCTTCGGGACGGTTGGCCAACCGGCAATGGATGTGCACCGCACCGCCTTTTTGCGCCAAACCCGCCATTTCCATCATGCCAGCACCCTTGCCGTCGATCTGGGCCGCCTGAGCCAGAATGGCACCCAGCGTCACAACCCCGGTGCCGCCGACGCCAGTGATGACAACGTTATGAGTTCCATCAATACGCGGAAGTTCCGGCATAGGCATATCGGGCAAGTCGATCTCGGTCGTCGCTTCCTTTCGGATCTGAGCGCCTTCCAACGTCACGAATGAAGGGCAAAACCCGTTGAGACAGGAAAAATCCTTGTTGCAGCTGGACTGATCAATGGCGCGCTTGCGACCAAGTTCCGTGTTCTTCGGAACGATCGAGACACAGTTCGACTGAACACCGCAATCCCCGCAGCCTTCGCAGATGTCAGTGTTAATGAACACCCGCTTGTCCGGGTCAGGAAATGTTCCGCGCTTGCGGCGGCGGCGTTTTTCGGCGGCGCACGTCTGCACGTAGACAATAACCGACACGCCCTCGATCTCACGAAAACGTTCCTGCACCTGCATAAGTTCGGCGCGCTCGAAAGTTTCGACATTCGCAGGCAGCGCCTTGAAATTCACGTCTTCCTTTTCGTCATAGACAACAGCCACGGTCTGAACGCCCATTGCCTTGACCTCGGCGACAATACGTTCGGCCGTCAGACCGCCTTCATTGTCCTGCCCGCCGGTCATGGCAACTGCATCGTTGAACAGGATCTTGAAGGTGATGTTTGTCCCCGCCGACAATGCCGCCCGGATCGCCTGAACGCCCGAGTGGTTGTAGGTTCCGTCCCCAAGGTTCTGGAACACATGCTTGGTGGTCGAAAACGGCGCTTCCCCAATCCAGTTTGCGCCTTCACCGCCCATCTGAGTGAACCCTGTCGTCTCACGATCCATCCACTGAACCATGTAGTGGCAGCCGATACCGGCATAAGCGCGGCTTCCCGTCGGCACGCGGGTAGAACTGTTGTGCGGGCAACCCGAACAGAAATATGGCAGGCGCGTCGCGATTTCCTGGGCGTTGTCGGCCCTGCGGGCTTCGGACAGTTTTGCCAGCCCGGCGCGAACGCCGTCTGTATCGTGCCCCTCTTCGATCAGGATCTCACCGATTTTCTCGGCGATCATGATCGGATCCAGTGCGCCGCGTGTCGGGAACAGTTCTTCACGGTGCAAGGTGCCGGCACCGCCCTTGTACCAGCCATAGACACGACGGCCGCGGCGATCGTCGAAAATGGCCTCTTTGACCTGAACCTCGATCAGCTTGCGCTTTTCCTCGACAATCACGATCAGATCCAGGCCTTCAGCCCAGTCGTGGAACCCAACCATGTCCAGCGGGAAGGTCTGCCCCACCTTATAGGTGGTAATGCCCAGCCGCTCGGCCTCGTTTGCGTCGATGTTCAGCAGGGACATGGCATGGGTCAGGTCCAGCCAGTTTTTGCCTGCCGCAACAAACCCGATTTTCGCGCCCGGCTTACCCCAGATACGCTTGTCCAGTTTGTTGGCATGGGAAAAGGTTTCCGCCGCAAAACGCTTGAAGTCGATAATGCGCCCTTCCTGCATATGAGGGGTATCGCCCAAACGGATGTTCAGCCCGCCCTCCGGCATGTCGAACTCGGGCATCACCAGCCCCATGCGATCCGGGCTGCCGTCCACGACGGAAGTCACCTCAATCGTGTCTTTCATCGTCTTCAGGCCAACCCAAACGCCGGCAAACCGGCTGAGCGCAAAGCCGTAGATACCGTAATCCAGGATCTCCTGAACACCTGCCGGGCTGACCACAGGCATGTACATGTCGACCAGAGACCATTCCGACTGGTGCAACACGGTCGAGCTTTCACCGGTGTGATCGTCGCCCATTGCCATCAGCACACCGCCATGGCGCGCGGTTCCGGCCATATTCGCATGCCGCATCACGTCACCGGACCGGTCCACGCCCGGACCCTTGCCGTACCACAACCCGAACACGCCGTCGTACCGGCCGTCTCCTCGCAACCCGGCCTGCTGGCTGCCCCATAGGGCTGTTGCCGCCAGATCCTCGTTCAGACCGAACTGAAAGGTGACATCGCTTTCCGAAAGCTCTTTTTGCGCTCGCATCATCTGCTGATCGACCGCCCCAAGCGGTGAGCCGCGATAGCCCGTCACCAGTCCGGCGGTGTTCAAACCCGCCTTCTGGTCGCGCGCTTTTTGCATCAGCATCAGCCGAACAAGCGCCTGCGTGCCGTTCAGAAGAACGGGATTTCTGGTCAGATCAAAGCGGTCATTCAGCGTAATCTTGGGCTCGCTCATCGGACGCCTCCCCTCGTCAGATCAGGTTGCTAACTTAACACATATTTTAGGTCATAATTTCTGACCTGTATAGACGCTATCCTCTGAATTGTAACGATTTCACAGTTTGAATGTAGAACTTGTTACCTATTTCATATAGGGCTTCCTTAGGATAACGAAAGTTGCGGCGATGGACTGGGACAAGCTTAGGATATTTCACGCGGTTGCAGACGCGGGCAGCCTGACGCACGCCGGAGACAAGCTTAACCTGTCACAATCGGCGGTCAGCCGCCAAATTCGCGCGCTGGAAGAATCACTCGATGCCACCTTGTTTCATCGTCATGCCCGAGGTCTGATTCTGACCGAACAGGGCGAATTGCTGTTCGATGCGACCTCGGCCATGTCCAAACGGCTGGACGCTGCCGCCGCGCGCATCCGCGATAGTGAAGAAGAAGTGTTTGGGGTTCTTCGAGTAACAACCACTTTCGGTTTCGGAACCCTTTGGCTGGCCCCCAGGCTGCCGAAGTTATATGAACAATACCCCGACCTGAACATCGACCTGATGTTGGAAGAACGGGTTCTGGACCTTCCCATGCGCGAGGCCGATGTTGCCATCCGCATGAAAGAACCCAGCCAGGCGGATCTTGTGCGCAAGCGTCTTATGACGGTCCGGATGCAGCTTTATGCAACCAGAGAATACCTGGACACGCATTCCTCTCCGGCATCGATTGAGGAGATTTCCAATCACAGGCTGATCTGCCAGACCCCCGCCGCCCCACAGGTTGGTGCCAGCGCAGCAATGGTCCGGCATTTAATGACGCACAACCCCAGCTCGCTGCTGACGGTCAACAACTATTTTGGGGTATTGCAGGGTGTACTACACAACCTTGGCATCGGTGTTCTGCCGGACTACGTCACGCAGGATTTCCCGCATCTGATTTCCATTCTGGCAGATATCGAAAGCGCGGATGTGCCGGTCTATCTCGCATACCCCGAGGAATTGCGACATTCCAAACGCGTGGCAGCCTTCCGGGATTTCGTTCAGGATGAGATCATCGAACAGCGGAAACAATTGAAGAAGCTGGGAAAACTCTAGCTATGCACATTTGGCATAGCGGGCATGAGCAGCAAACAGCCTAATAAATCTTGAACGAACGAAAACCGCACACTAAATGGGCACTCGAAGGCGGTGATGCTGAAACGCTCACCATCTTCATACCTCCCTGTTGGACTACGGCCGAGCTTATTGCTCGGCCTTTTTTTTGGCCCGAAAGCCAAGCCCTCTGAAAACAAGCCAATTTTTCTGGGAATCGTTCCACACTCCCTCTATGCTGCCGGAAAATAAAAATTTTCTACTTTCGAGGGAAATCTCATGTTCAATCTGCTTCGCCTAATGCTGGCGATGATCGTATCCGTGTTTATTGTGGGTACGGCGCTGGCTCAGGAGTCTGACACAGGCTCATCCTCTACGGTGGCAGCCCCGGTCGTTCCCGATGACCTGAGCCCCGAGCAGGTGGACGATTTGGTTGCGCGCATGTCTGACGATCAGGTGCGCGCCCTTTTGTTAGAGCGGTTGGACGCCGTAGCCGAGAAGAGGGCCAAGGAGGCAGAAGGACAGGAAGACCCGCTGACCGAAATCAACGAAATATGGGCGGCGATGGTTGCCTCATGGACTAATGTTCTGACGACACTTCCAAACATTTTCAGCGCGCAGGTTAAAGCATTTAGCAACTTTTCCGAAACTCTCGGTTCGACCGGTGTGCTTACTTTGATCGGGCTGGTCGCAAGCGTTCTGGTTGTGGGATTCATAGCTGAAAAGTTGTTCGATCTGTTAACCAGAAGATGGCACAAACACACCGAAGTCGGGGATGAGGCCGACCTTTGGGGTGCCGTGAGCTTTTTGTTCCGCCGGTTCTGCCGCGAGATCGCCGGGTTGATTGTTTTCTATATCGTCATCCGGACTCTGGGCCGGATCCTTTTGACACCCGAGCAGCTCAAATTTGCGGGCCCTTTCGTATTCTATCTTATCTGGATCCCGCGACTGGGCGCGGCGGCGTCGCGGTTCATTATGGCACCAAACAACCCAAAATTCAGACTGGTCAACATTGACGATCACTGGGCAAAATACCTGCATCGGAATCTGATTGGTTTGCTGATCCTGATCGGGGTTACGCTGTTCGTTGTCCGCTTCAATGGTTTGAACGGTATCACTCCCGGCGATACCCGCATCGGTTTCTGGCTGAACAGCGCTATTCATATCTACATTGGCGTGATCGCCTGGACCGCGCGCGAGGGCCTGTCGCAGATGATGCTGGGCACCGATCCGGATCACACAAAATTCGATGAAGAAGTCGCGCAGTATTATCCGTACTTCGCAATCGGCGTTTCGGCGGTGACCTGGCTGCTGGTCGAGTATCTTGCCGCACAGCGCGACCCGGCAATCCTGGCGCTGTTGGTCAAAGGCCCGCATTTTACGACTATGTTCTGGTTGCTGATTGCACCCGCCCTCGACACTCTGATCCGTGGATTGGTGCGCCATCTGCAACCGCCGATGTCCGGCGAAGGCCCGCTTGCCGAACGCGCCTATCGGTCGACCAAGCGAAGCTATATCCGCATCGGGCGTGTTCTGGCAGGCCTGTTTGTCGTGATGATGATTGCGCAGGCATGGCAGTTGGATTTGCGGCATGTCGCTTCCGCTGGCATCGGCGCCGAAGTTGGTGGGGCCGTGATCGAGTTTCTGCTGATTATTGCCGTCGGTTATATCATGAACGAGGTCGTCTCGCTTTGGATCAACCGTCGTCTGGCCAAAGAACAGACAGCCGCCGAAGCTTTGGACGAAGAAGCCGGTGGCGAAGGCGGCGGTGCGGGCGGCTCGCGTCTGGCGACCGTTCTGCCATTGCTGCGCATCACCGCGCAGGTGACGATTGCCGTCATCTTCGGCCTGCTGGCACTCGGGGCACTGGGCGTCAACATCACGCCGCTCCTGGCCGGTGCCGGTGTTCTCGGCCTGGCCATCGGCTTTGGTGCGCAGAAGCTGGTTGCCGACATTGTCGGCGGCATCTTCTTCCTGATCGATGACGCCTTCCGCGTTGGTGAATACGTGGATGTGGGCGGCACTATGGGAACCGTCGAAAAGATCTCGATCCGTTCGATGCAATTGCGCCACCATCGCGGGCCGGTTCACACGATCCCTTATGGTGAAATTCAGAAGCTGACGAATTTCAGCCGTGACTGGGTCATCATGAAACTGAAATTCACTGTGCCGTTCGACACTGATCCCAACAAGGTCAAGAAGATCTTCAAAAAGATCGGGGCCGACATGATGGCGGACGAAACTCACAAGGATGGTTTCTTGCAGCCCTTCAAATCTCAGGGTGTGTTCGATTTTGACGATGTCGGGATGATCATCCGAGGCAAGTTCATGGCCAAACCGGGCAAGCAGTTCACGCTGCGCAAGGAAATCTTCAACCGGGTCAAGGCTGCCTTCAACGAAAACGGAATCGACTTTGCCCGCCGCGAAGTCCGAGTGGCGATCCCCGGCCTTGAAGAGGCGGAAGCGCTGTCGGAAGAGCAAAAGGCCGCTGTTGGCGCTGCCGCCGCGGACTCGTTGAACAAGCAGCAAGGTGGTGCTTGATAAGCTCCGCGCCCGGTAGCTGCCCTAGTAGTCGGGTTTTGGACCAATTTCTTGAAGAACCGGCGCACCGCGCCGGTTCTTTTTTGCCCGGGTAATTGCTCTCCTCCTAGCTTTCGGCCCGGTTCTTGCGCCCTGCGCGGTCTTGACCCTTCCCACGGGCGCGCCCATGGCCTAAAAGGCGCGCAATCTCGGCCATCTCGGACACAGGACAAACCATGCAAGAGCCCGCCATCACCCCGGATCTGATTGCAGCACACGGGTTGAAACCCGAAGAATATGAAATGATCCTGGAGATCATCGGGCGGGAGCCGACATTTACCGAGCTTGGCATCTTTTCGGCCATGTGGAACGAACACTGTTCCTACAAGTCCTCGAAGAAATGGCTGCGCACGCTGCCCACCTCGGGGCCTCAGGTCATTTGCGGCCCTGGTGAGAATGCGGGCGTGGTGGATATTGGCGACGGTCAGGCCGTCGTCTTCAAAATGGAAAGCCACAACCACCCCTCGTATATCGAGCCCTACCAAGGGGCGGCGACCGGGGTGGGCGGCATTCTGCGCGACGTATTCACCATGGGCGCGCGTCCGATTGCGTCGATGAACGCACTGTCCTTTGGAGAGCCGGGCCACCACAAGACACGCCAACTGGTCAACGGCGTGGTTGAAGGGATTGGCGGCTACGGCAACTGTTTCGGTGTTCCCTGTGTGGGCGGCGAAGTCCGTTTTCACCCTGCCTATAACGGCAACTGCCTTGTGAACGCGTTCGCCGCCGGCCTCGCTGACAGCGACAAGATCTTCTATTCCGCCGCATCGGGCGTCGGTATGCCTGTCGTTTATCTGGGAGCCAAAACCGGCCGCGACGGCGTTGGCGGTGCGACAATGGCTTCGGCTGAATTCGATGACACCATCGAAGATAAACGCCCCACCGTGCAGGTTGGTGACCCCTTCACCGAAAAGCGTCTGATGGAAGCAACGCTGGAATTGATGCAGACCGGCGCTGTGATTTCGATCCAGGACATGGGCGCCGCCGGCCTGACTTGTTCGGCTGTTGAAATGGGCGACAAGGGCGGCCTTGGTGTGCGTCTGGATCTGGAAAACGTGCCTCAGCGCGAAGAAGACATGACCGCGTATGAGATGATGCTGTCGGAATCCCAGGAACGGATGCTGATGGTCCTCAAGCCGGAACTTGAGGCCGAAGCCCGTGCAGTATTCGAAAAATGGGATCTGGATTTCGCGATCGTTGGTGAAACGATTGCCGAAGACCGCTTCCTGATTATGCACAATGGCGAAGTCAAAGCTGACCTTGTCCTGTCGAAACTGTCCTCGACCGCACCGGAATATGACCGCCCGTGGGAGCCGACGCCGGAGGCCGAGGAACTGGCCGACGTGCCACAGATCGATCCGATCGACGGATTGAAGGCCCTGTTGTCCTCTCCCAACTACGCGGGCAAGCAATGGGTTTATGAACAGTACGACACCCTGGTGATGGCGGATTCCACCCGCACACCGGGATTGGGCGCTGGCATGGTTCGCGTTCATGGCACTGACAAGGTATTGGCCTTCACCTCGGACGTTACCCCGCGCTATGTGCGCGCCAACCCGGTTGAAGGCGGCAAGCAGGCCGTGGCCGAAGCCTATCGCAACCTGACAGCCGTCGGGGCCAAGCCGCTGGCCACGACCGACAACCTGAATTTCGGCAACCCGGAAAAGCCCGAGATCATGGGCCAGTTTGTCGGCGCCATTCAGGGCATCGGCGAAGCCGTTGGCGCGCTGGATATGCCGATCGTGTCCGGCAACGTGTCGCTTTACAACGAAACAGATGGTCAGGCGATCCTGCCGACCCCGACCATAGGCGCGGTGGGTCTGCTGCTGCATTCTGACGAGATCATCGGCAACGAAGTCCGCGAGGGGCATGTAGCGCTGGTCATCGGCGAAACCAAAGGTCATCTGGGTCAGTCCGCCCTGCTGGCCGAGGTGTTCAACCGCGAGGACGGTGATGCGCCCCATGTCGATCTGGCGGCCGAGGCCCGCAACGGAGATTTCATCCGCACCAACCGCAACATGATCAAGGCGTGTACCGATCTGGCCGACGGCGGCCTTTCTCTGGCCGCTTTCGAGCTGGCCGAAGCGTCTGGTGTCGGCGTTCAGTTGGACGAGGCATCGACCGAGTTCCTGTTCGGTGAAGATCAGGCCCGTTATCTGGTCGCCTGCAACTTCGATCAGGCCGAGGCGCTGATGATCGCCGCCGGTCAGGCCGGTGTCCCTCTGGTCTCGGTTGGCAGGTTCACGGGCGATGCTGTCAGGATCGGAAGTTCGGAAGCGCCGCTGTCGGAACTGGCGGAAATCTTCCGTGGCAGCTTTGCCGCTGCGGTGGCCTGACGCCCACCCTGCATACATCCCAAACTCAGAAATCCTGCGCGCGCGACCGGGCGCGGGATTTGTAAACGTGGTCGCCCCGAGGCACCTTGCACGCCCCTGCGCATCGCTCTACATCTTGGGAAAGACCTTCAGGAGTAACCTTTATGCCGATGAGCGCCCACGAAATCGAACACCTGCTGCGCGAAGCCTTTCCGGATGCGAAGATTCAGGTTGGCGGGCATGATGGTGTTCATATGTCTGCCATGGTCGTTGACGAAAGCTTTCGCGGAAAGAACAGAGTGCAGCAACAGCGCGCAGTCTACGCCGCGTTGAAAGGCAAAATGGACGGCCCGGATGGCGAGCTACACGCGCTGGCTTTGACTACAAAAATTCCGGAATGATCAGACCCGGCGTCATCACTCGCAAACCCCAGCGGAGGCCTGAAAATGAGTGATCTGATGCTTGGCGTTTGCATTGTAGTTGGATTGATTGTTGCCGCAGCGCTGATTGAAGCCTATTTGAAGCGCAACAAGAAACGCTCGCTGGCCGATATGCGTCCTGATCCGGGCGAAATCAGCCAGGTGGGCGGAATAGAGAGATACGGGCTGGATCCGTTGTCTTTGGCGCAGGCCGAGCATCGGCGGCTCGAAGCGGAAGGATGGGGTCCAGAGGCCCCACAAAACGAAACAACCGCCCCGGATGCGGGTGAAGAGGACAAGCAAGATGAGCGACGTTAAGACCCAGATCGACGAAACCGTCAAAGCCAACGACGTGGTGCTGTACATGAAAGGCACCAAGGAAATGCCGCAGTGCGGATTTTCGTCCCGCGTGGCCGGTGTCCTGAACTACATGGGTGTTGACTACACCGACGTGAATGTTCTGGCCGACGAAGAAGTCCGTCAGGGCATCAAGGACTATTCCGACTGGCCGACGGTGCCGCAGCTTTTCGTCAAAGGCGAGTTCGTGGGCGGCTGTGACATCGTTACAGAAATGACCTTGTCGGGTGAACTGGACACACTGTTTGACGAAAACGGCGTCGGCTACAACAAGGAAGCAGCCGACAAAATCCGCGAAGCAAACGCCTGATCGGCGCTTACCGGCTGCTGCATTCCTGATAAATGACCTGCTCACTGGCGGCGCTTCCTGCCGCCAGATAGCTGATCGAAGCGTTCCAGCCCTTGGAACGCAGAATATACGTTCCCTCTGTGCCCAGAGACTCGTAGCGAATCCCGGATCCGCTTTCGACCTGGCGCATGGCGACCAGAGTGTTGTCGACCATGACCGCCGCAGCACCTGATCCATCGATCGAATTAAAGTAGCTCACATGCAGCGGCACTTCGTTTTCGCAGGTGAAAGTCACTGATAATATGTCGATCTCGGCCAAAGCGGCCGATCCTGACATCAGCAGTCCAAAGCATGCCAGATTGCGCAGCATTCTCATCCCGCGGACTTCTCTTCCAGCATTGACGCCAGCGCTTCGGCCCGCGCAGCCAGTTCTCCCAAGGTGTCGGTCACCGATGGCGGCACGACTGCCACTTCAACACGCTCGGGTTCCGGCGGTGGTGTATTTCGCAGCGTCTCTAGCTCCGCTTGGAACTCGGCGAGCTTTGCCTCAAGGGATTTGACCTTTTCTTCGGTTCCGGCGGTTTTGTCCGCCAGCATCAGGCCAGCCATCAGCAGCATTCGTGATTCCGGCATGCGCCCAATCTGGTCCGACAGAACCTGAGCCTCGTCGTCCAGCATTTGGGCCGCAGCCTGCAGAAATTGCTCTTCACCTTCCTGGCACGAGACGTCAAAACCACGACCACCGATATGAATGGTTACTTCGGGCATCACTCCACCTCACCTTCTGCCAACTTTGCCTGTGACAGCAACGGTTCCAGCCGTGCCAGAACCGCATGCGCCTCAGCTGCATCCGTCGCCTGAGCGGCACGCGTTGCTTCCAACTCGGCGACTGTGGCGCGGTTCAGCATCTCGGCATCCGGCAGACCGTCCTGCACGGCGGCGCGCAACTCATCAACCGAACGCCGCAACTGTTCGTTGGCTTTGCGCATGCGCTGCAGATCGTCATCCAACCGCGACATCGCAGCCCCGTGGCTTGACCGTTCCGCCCTCAGCATTTCCAGTTCGGCGTTAAGCTCTTCCAGACGCTCGGTGTCGGCGATCTCTGACAGCAGTCGGGCATTTTCGGCCTCAAGCTCCTGCAGCTTTCCACTCAATGCGCTTAACCGAGTGTTTTCGGCCTTCAGCGCCTCCAGTTCCTCACGGTTGTCCAGCGCAGCCTTGGCGTCGGCAAGCTCTGCCCGCGCAGCCTCAACCGAGGCCAGTCTGTCATTGGCATCGGCAAGTTGTTGGCGCAGTGCCGTTTTCTCGGCGTCATCAACAGGAACGTTGCGCAAAGCCTCCATATCGGCGCGCATCGCGTCGACTTCCTGTTCGTGACGTTCTTTCAGAGATTTCAGCCGCTCTTCCAACTGCGCATTCGCCACACGCTCGTCCTCAAGCGCGACGCGCAGTTCGTCATCTGCACCTTCTTTGGCTGGTGCTGTGTCCTGAATGGCCGCTACACCCGCGCCAATCCGCTCCATCGCGGCGGTCAGGCGACGCTGTAGTTCTTCGATCTGGCTCATGCCCCTGTCACCTCATTATCAAGGTTCGTTATCTCTCGGGTTTGTCCGAATCAATGCAAACCACTTCTGTGCCTAGTCTAACGGATTGTTCCGGAAAATACCCACTGTTTGCTTTCAACGACTTGGACCGTCTTCTTGAAGCGGCCACCTCATGGAATGCCCGGTTCCACTTGAACTTTGGGGGCTGAGTGTTATTGAGCGCGCAACCTGCCCGTAACCCAAAGGAACAACGCCCGTGGACCTGACTGCGCTGCGCAATGCCAACCCCGAACACTGGGACAAAGCTGCGGCCATCCGCACCTTGACCCTCGACGCCGTCGCCGCCGCCAATTCCGGCCATTCCGGCATGCCGATGGGCATGGCCGATGTTGCGACCGTACTGTTCGAAAAGCACCTGAAGTTTGATGCGTCAGCCCCGAACTGGCCCGACCGCGACCGGTTCATTCTGTCGGCGGGTCACGGCTCGATGCTGGTTTATTCGCTGCTGTATCTAACCGGCCATGCAGATGTGACGCTGGATGAGATCAAGAACTTCCGCCAGTTGGGCGCAAAAACGGCGGGCCACCCGGAAAACTTCCTGATCGAAGGTGTTGAGACAACCACCGGCCCGCTGGGTCAGGGCATCTCGAACGCCGTCGGCTTTGCCATGGCCGAGGAAATTCAGCGCGCGCATTACGGCAAGAAGGTCGTCGACCACTACACCTACGTGATAGCGGGCGACGGCTGCCTGATGGAAGGCGTCAGCCAGGAAGCCATCACTCTGGCCGGCCGTCATGAGCTGAGCAAGCTGATCGTGTTCTGGGACAACAACAACATCACCATCGACGGCACCGTCGATATGGCCGACCGCACCGACCAGGTGCGCCGATTCACGGCTTCGGGCTGGCAGGTGATCGAAATCGATGGCCATGACCCCAAGGCTATCGACGCCGCCATCGTACAGGCGAAGAAATCCAACAAACCGACCATGATCGCCTGTGAAAGCCATATCGCACTGGGTCATGCGGCGCAGGATACGTCCAAGGGGCACGGCGCACTGACCGATCAGGATCAGCTGAAGGCGGCAAAAGAGGGCTACGGCTGGCCTCATGACGCATTCGAAATCCCCGCCAACGTAAAGTCTGCCTGGGAAGTTATCGGCGCCCGTGGCGCGACCGAGCGCGCTGCGTGGCAGGAGCGTTTTGCGCAACTGTCCGAACGCAAGCAGGCCGAGTTCAACCGCGCCTACGCGTTTGAAGCACCCAAAAAACTGGCCGGTGCTATCCGCTCGTTCAAGAAACAGATGTCGGAAGACCAGCCGAAACTGGCAACTCGGGCCTCGTCCGAGAAGGTTTTGAATGTCGTGAACCCGATCATGACCGAGACCGTGGGCGGCTCGGCGGACCTGACCGGTTCGAACAACACCAAATCCGCCGATATGGGCGTGTTCCTGCCGGAAAACCGCAAGGGCCGTTACATTCACTACGGCATTCGCGAACATGGTATGGCCGCTGCGATGAATGGCATGGCGCTGCACGGCGGCATCCGCCCTTATGGCGGCACATTTATGGCCTTCACCGACTATGCCCGCCCGTCCATGCGCCTGGCCGCACTGATGAAGGTGCCTTCGGTCTTCGTCATGACCCACGACTCGATCGGTCTGGGTGAAGACGGCCCGACCCACCAGCCGGTCGAGCATCTGGCGATTTCGCGCGCGACACCAAACACCTACGTTTTCCGCCCTGCGGATACGGTCGAGACAGCCGAAGCATGGGAACTGGCACTGACATTCAAAGAAAGCCCCTCGGTCCTGTCCCTGACCCGTCAGGGCGTGCCCACCGTACGCAAGGACCACAAGGCCAGAAACCTGACCGCACAAGGCGCATATGTTCTGGCCGACGCGGAAGCCAAGCGTCAGGCCATCCTGATCGCCACCGGTTCGGAAGTCTCGCTGGCGATGGAAGCCAAAGCCATGCTCGAAGCCGAAGGCATCGGCACCCGTGTCGTTTCCATGCCTTGTATGGAACTGTTCGCCGAACAGGACGAAGCCTATCGCAAACGCGTTCTGCCCGCAGGTGCCGTTCGTGTCGGTATCGAGGCCGCCGTCCGCGCCGGTGGCTGGGATCGCTGGCTGCTGGGCGAGCGTGGTCGCGAGGTCAAGGCCGGTTTCATCGGCATGTCGAGCTTCGGCGCTTCAGCCCCGGCTGGTGAGCTTTACAAGCATTTCGGTATTACTGCCGAGGCTACTGTTGCCAAGGTCAAGGAATTGCTGGGCCTTTAAGCGCAACCAGAAAAATCAAGCAAAGGGCGGCTCTGGCCGCCCTTTTCCATTTGGTTTCAGTGAGATCCGGACTTTCCAATGATCGGCATTATCACTTTGGTTGCAAGCGGGATTAGGATCAGACCCCAGACCAAACCGAACACACCGTCCATAGTGGCCTTGGATGTCCATTCCACCGCGCCAACCCACTGATCGGACACGGAATGACCGATGGCATAGGCCCAATCATGGATGTGGTGGCCCAGCCAGCCAAACCCAAGAACCTCCATCCCGTGGATCACAATTGAACCTCCGACCCACAGCATCGCGGCAGTTCCCACAATCGACAAGGTTTTCATCACGGCAGGCATGGCCCGCACAAGTCCCCTGCCCAGCCCCCGGCCAATAGGTGTCGGGGCGTTATTCGCCAGATAAAGTCCCACGTCGTCCATCTTCACGATTAACGCGACCGAGCCGTAGACCGCTACCGTCACGCCGATCCCTACAACGGCCAGTGTTGCGGCCTGCATCCATAAGTTCGGGGCCTCGATCGCCGCCAGCGCAATGGTCATGATTTCAGCAGACAGGATAAAATCGGTTTTGATGGCACCCTTGACCTTTTGTTCCTCAAGATGGCCCGGATCGCGCACGCTCATATCCTGTTCAATCGCGTGACTCCCGTGCGGGAACAGAACATGAAAGATCTTTTCGGCCCCTTCGAAACACAAGTATGACCCGCCAAGCATCAAAAGTGGTGTGATCAGCCAGGGTGCGAAATTGGCCAGCAGCAAAGCCACCGGCAGCAACAGAATGATCTTGTTGAAGATCGAGCCGCGCGCGATACGCCAGATGATCGGCAACTCCCGTGCTGGCGCAAAGCCCTGCACGTATTTCGGAGTAACAGCCGCGTCATCAATGATGACCCCTGCGGTCTTGGCCCCGGCCTTGCCGGCGGCAGCCACCACATCGTCCACCGAAGCTGCTGCTACCTTGGCAATCCCTGCCACATCGTCCAACAGGGCCAACAGACCACTCATCGCGTTTCCTTTCCTGTCACCTGCCGCAACCGAGACCCTACCCGATCTCACGGCTAGCGCAAGCGTTAGCGCAATCGCGTGAGGTTTGCGCTAACACCTTAAAAATATGCCATTTTTGCCCTTTTGAGAATTCGCTTTCACCGTTATATGGCCCCCAAAGCAAGCGCATTTGGAGACGTCATATGACCATCAAGGTCGGTATCAATGGTTTTGGCCGCATTGGCCGCTGTACCCTGTCACATATCGCGGCATCCGGCCGTAACGACATCGAGGTGATCAAGGTCAACGCCACCGGACCGCTGGAAACCTCGGCACACCTGCTGAAATATGACAGCATTCACGGACGTTTCCCGCGTGACGTTTCCATTAACGGCAACACCATGGATTTGGGCCGCGGCCCGATGCAGATGTTCTCGACCTACGATATGAGCGAACTGGACTGGGAAGGCTGTGACGTCGTTCTGGAATGCACTGGCAAGTTCAATGACGGTCTTAAAGCAAAGACCCACCTGGACCGTGGCGCGCAGAAAGTTCTGTTGTCGGCGCCGGGCAAAAACGTCGACAAGACAATCGTCTTTGGCGTGAACCACAACGGTCTGACCGCTGCGGACAAAATGGTTTCCAACGGCTCTTGCACCACCAACTGCCTTGCTCCGCTTGCCAAGGTATTGGACGAAGGCATCGGCATCGAACACGGCATCATGACCACGATCCATGCCTATACCGGTGACCAGCCGACCCTGGACCGCCGCCACAGCGACCTGTACCGCGCCCGCGCAGCCGCCATGTCGATGATCCCGACCAGCACCGGTGCCGCCAAGGCGCTGGGTGAGGTTCTGCCCAAACTGAAGGGCCGTCTGGACGGGTCGGCCATCCGCGTTCCAACACCGAACGTTTCCGCCGTGGACCTCAGCTTCCGTGCGTCGCGCGATGTTACGGTCGAAGAGGTTAACGCGATCGTTCAGGAAGCTGCGCAAGGCCCGATGCAGCGCGTTCTGGGCTACGAACCCGCGCCGCTGGTCTCGACCGACTTTAACCACACCGAAGAAAGCTCAATCTTCGCGCCGGACCAAACCCGCGTGGTCGACGGACGTATGGTCCGCGTTCTGGCATGGTACGACAATGAATGGGGCTTCTCTGTCCGCATGGCGGATGTCGCCGTTGCAATGGGTCGTCTTAACTAAACCAGCCGACTGTTATTGAACATTTTGGCCCGCTCAGGTTATCTGGGCGGGCCTTTTCCTGCGGTGCGCAAATGACCAATCAAATCGCCATCTGGCTCGGCCTGTTCATCCTCGGCGGTTTCTTCCTCGACTTTGCATTGTTCGGAACCGAACATTTGTGGTTCCTTGCCAAAAAACTCTACAGCTTTCTCGACTGGCTCGCTTTCTGGCGCTGACAGAGGTTTTACTTGACATTTTCTGTTATCTGGCTTTGTTAGCGCTAACCTTATTCAGGCCCACAATCGACGGAGCAGAAAATGACACTAAAGCTGGCAATCAACGGATTTGGGCGGATCGGACGTGGTGTGTTGCGCGCGGTCATGGAAACAGGCCGTACAGACGTCGAGATCGTGGCAATCAACGATCTGGCAAAACCGGAAATAAACGCCCATCTTTTCGAATTCGACAGCGTCCATGGGCGTTACACACGGCCTGTTCGGTTGACAGATGCCGGATTGGATGTCGGATCCGGACCCATCAGGCTTTCCAGTGAACGCGACCCCGAAAACCTGAACTGGTCCGATGTGGACGTGGTTCTTGAATGCACCGGTGTTTTTCGCACGCGCGAAGCCGCATCACGTCATTTCGAGAACGGTTCAAAAAAGGTCCTGATTTCGGCCCCTGCGCGCGGTGATGGCGCGGTCAAGACAATCGTATTTGGGGTAAACGACAAAGACCTGACGGCCGCTGACACTGTTGTATCAAACGCGTCGTGCACAACGAACTGCCTGGCCCCCGTTGCCGCGGCACTGGATGCCGGGCTGGGCATTGTGCATGGCAACATGACGACGGTGCATGCCTATACGGCCAGTCAGCCGGTCCACGATACCGCAGGCAAGGACCCTTACCTGTCACGAGCCGCCGCGTTGTCGATGATTCCCACTACGACGGGCGCAGCATCTGCTGTCGGCCTCGTGCTGCCCCAACTGGCCGGCAAACTGACGGGCCAGGCCATTCGCGTTCCCACACCGAATGTGTCGGTCGTTGACCTGGTCGCCGAGGTGTCGCGACCAACCACGGAGGCCGAAGTAAATGCGCTGTTTACGGATGCTGCTTCCAGGATCCCGGGTGTTCTGGCTGCCGAGACCCGTCCGCTGATTTCAGTGGATTTCAACCACGATGCCCACAGCTCGACCGTGTCCCTGCCGGAAACAAAAGTCACTGACGGAACACTGGTCAGGGTTCTGGCGTGGTATGACAATGAATGGGGCTTTTCGAAGCGGATGCTGGATACGGCCGCCGCGATGGGTGCCCTAGCCTAACCTCTTGCGCAAGGCGTCATTGACGAGGGGCGTAACGAATTTCGATACGTCCCCGTCCAGCCGGGCAATCTCTTTCACAAGTTTCGAGGCAATGGCCTGGTGTCGAGCCTCGGCCATCAGGAAAACGGTCTCAACCGTATCATCCAGCGCACGGTTCATTCCGACCATCTGGAATTCATATTCAAAATCCGCCACAGCTCGCAATCCGCGCACAATGATCTGGGCGCCAACATCGCGGGCGCAATCGATCAGCAGATTTTCAAATGGATGGGCGACGATCTCGGTTCCGGTCTGATCGCTCAGATGGGCACATTCGGCCTCGATCATGGCTACGCGTTCTTCCAGCGAGAACAACGGCCCCTTGTCGCGGTTGATTGCAACGCCGATGACCAGTTTATCCACCAGGGCCGAGGCGCGGCGGATAATGTCGATATGTCCCAGGGTGATTGGGTCAAAGGTTCCCGGATATAATCCAACCCTCATCGAGACCTCCTGCGCAACAAAATTTCTGCGCAAGCAAACACAACTCTGCCGCAGGTGCAAGAGGGCCCGTTACATGCAAAGGGCATCAATGCCCCATGATCATGCCTTCCAGCGCGTCTTTCTCCATCGCCAATTCGGACAGCTGCGCTTTGACAACGTCGCCCAAAGTGACGATACCGACCAACTTGCCCTCTTCTATGACGGGCATATGTCGAAAGCGCCCCTCGGTCATGCGCGACATGATGTCTTGCACTGAATCCTGCCGCGATGCGGTCACAAGCTCGCGGGTCATGTACGTGCTGACCGGCTGTGTCAAGCAACCGCTGCCGCTAGCCGCCAACTCGCGTACAATGTCGCGCTCCGACAAGATCCCGGCCGCTGTTTCTCCGCCATCATCGGACACAACCACCGTCCCGATCCGTTTATCCGCAAGGATCTGGGCCGCCTCGGACACGGTAGCCGAAGGTTGAACGGTCACTACCCCGCTGGTCGCCTTGGATTTTAGAATGGCCTGTACAAGCATTTGCAAAAAACCTCCGGACTAACGTACTGTTTTTTCAAAGCCTTGCCCGAATGTTTGCACCTGTCAAGGTGCAGCTTGAGCCTCAAGCCGCGCGACCTCTTCGCGGATGCCCTGCGTCAGCGCGTCGGCAAAGCGATTCAGTCGCTCATTGCGCTGATCTCCGAGGTGCCGGACCAGATGGAAACTGCGTGTCAGACTGACCTGATCCGTCAATATTTTCCGCAGGTTCGGATGGAACGGAAGCGTGAAATCATGCGCGACGCAGATGCCGCTGCCAAGCGTGACCTGGCGCAGCTGAACTGAGACGGAATTCGATGCAAGCGCGACACGGTCAACGCCAAGATCGACGAGATAATCCAGTTCACGATCAAAGATCATATCAGGAATGTAACCAATCATCCGGTGCCCTCGCAGGTCGTCCACAGAATGAATGGCGTCATGCTGTGCCAGGTATTCCTGCGTGGCAACCAGATGCAGTCGGTAATCACTGATCTTCTGGACAAGCAATTTCCCTGCCGTCGGGGCGCTGACGGTAACTGCCATGTCAGCCTCGCGCCGGGACAGATTGATGACCCGCGGCAGGGCCAGAATCTGTATGTCCAGATCCGGGTTTGCATCACAGATCTTTGCGCAGACCTGAGGCAGCAGGTAATTGGCGCTGCCATCCGGTGCACCGATCCGTATCTGGCCGCTCAGCGTTTTGGAGGATCCCGTAACTGTTCCGGCTGCTGCCCGCATCGCCTCTTCGGCTTGTAATCCATGCTCGACCAACCGTTCGCCGGCAGTGGTCAGAATGTATCCCTGCTGAGATTTTGAGAATAGCGGTGTTTCCAGCGCGGTTTCCAGCCGGGCGATTCTACGCCCAACGGTTGCAGCGTCGATCTTCAACAGGCGGCCGGCGGCAGACAGGCTTTGTTCACGGGCCACCGCCAGAAACACCCGCATATCATCCCAGTTCCGGTTCATCCCAGACCTCTGCATTTTTGCAAAACTTCTTTGAGACATTGCCTCTGTTCAAGTGATTTATGCAAGCCTATTGTGCGCGCAACTTACTTCGGAGGAATTCGCTATGACTGAACTGACCCATTTCATTAACGGCGAAAACGTGGCCGGATCGTCCGGCCGCTTTGACGACGTCTTCAACCCTGCAACGGGCGAAGTGCAGTACAAATGCCCGATGGCAAGTGCCGCTGAAACCACTGCTGCAATTGCCAGCGCCGCCGCCGCACAACCGGCCTGGGGCGCGACCAACCCACAGAAGCGTGCGCGCGTGATGATGGCCATGGTCGGCCTGATGAACCGCGATATGGACAAACTGGCCGAGGCGCTGAGCCGCGAACACGGTAAAACCATTCCAGACGCCAAGGGTGACCTGCAGCGTGGTCTGGAAGTAATCGAATACTGCATCGGTGCGCCTCAGATGCTGAAGGGTGAATTCACCGACAGCGCGGGCCCCGGCATCGACATGTACTCCATGCGCCAGCCGCTGGGCGTAGTCGCTTCGATCATGCCGTTCAACTTCCCGGCGATGATGCCGCTGTGGCATGTCGGCCCTGCCCTGGCCTGCGGCAACGCCGTGGTGCTGAAGCCGTCCGAGCGTGACCCGTCCGTGCCGCTGATGCTGGCTGAGCTGTTCGTCGAGGCCGGTCTGCCGAAAGGCGTGTTCCAGGTCGTCAATGGCGACAAAGAAGCTGTGGATACGCTGCTGGACAGCGAAGTCATTCAGGGCGTGTCCTTTGTTGGTTCGACCCCGATTGCGCAATACATCTATTCGCGTGCCACTGCGAACGGCAAACGCGCGCAGTGCTTTGGCGGTGCGAAGAACCACATGATCGTCATGCCTGACGCGGATCTGGATCAGGCGGCCGATGCGCTGGTTGGCGCAGGCTTTGGCGCGGCGGGCGAACGCTGCATGGCCATTTCTGTCGCCGTTCCGGTGGGTGAGGAAACAGCCGACGCGCTGATCGAGAAACTGATCCCCCGTGTCGAAAAGCTGAAGGTCGGCCCCTACACCGCGGGCGACGATGTCGACATGGGGCCCGTTGTCACCGGTGCCGCGAAAGAGCGCATTCTGGGTCTGATCAACTCGGGCGTGGAACAAGGCGCGAAACTGGTTGTCGATAACCGCGACTTCAGCCTGCAAGGCTATGAGGACGGCTTCTTTGTCGGTCCGCACCTGTTCGATCACGTGACCCCGGACATGGACATCTACAAGCAGGAAATCTTTGGCCCGGTTCTTTCGACTGTCCGTGCCGGCTCCTATGAAGAAGCGCTGAAGCTGGCGATGGACCACGAGTACGGCAACGGCACCGCGATCTTCACCCGTGACGGTGACACTGCGCGGGACTTTGCCAGCCGCGTGAACATCGGCATGGTGGGCATTAACGTTCCGATCCCGGTTCCGCTGGCCTACCACACCTTTGGCGGCTGGAAGAAATCCATGTTCGGCGACCTGAACCAGCACGGTCCGGACAGCTTCAAGTTCTACACCCGGACCAAAACCGTAACGTCGCGCTGGCCGTCCGGAATCAAGGAAGGTGGCGAGTTCAACTTCAAAGCGATGGACTGATCCGCACATCGGACCTAAAAATCAATATGCCCGGCCTGCCGCAGGCCGGGCTTTTTTTCGGCAAAGCACAGCCAACGGGGACCATTTCACGAAAAATTCAGACGCAAAGCTCTGGAAAACCGAACCGGCTGACAATATTTTAGCGCCAAATAAATACCCGAGCAGTTCCTGAACCGGAGGCCAACTTGTCAAATCCCCGCATGACCCGCCGCTCTGCATTGCTGGGCGCAGCGACCTTTCTGGCGACGCCTGCCCTGGTACGCGCGCAAAGTCTTGACGCATTTCCGCAGGAAGAAGAAGCCATCAGCACGCAGTTGCCGGTGCGGCGCAATGTGTCCTCGTTCTCGCAGCAGAACTGGCAGGATCACTTCAATGAATTGGGCGTCGGATGCCTGCTGGCCGATATTACCAGCCGCGCCGTTCACTACTGGGCTCCGGATGGGACCTATAAACTCTATCCCAGCTCGGTTCCGATGAGCGAGGAATTGACCAAACGCGGGTATACCGAAGTTGTGCGCAAGCGGGAAAACCCCAGCTGGACCCCGACTGCATCTATGCGCGAGCGTGACCCGAACCTGCCGGTGCGAATGGAAGGTGGCGACCCGGGCAATCCGCTGGGAACCCGCGCAATGTATCTGGGCTGGCCTGCCTATCTGGTGCATGGAACGCATGATACGCGCAAAATCGGTCGCCAAAGCTCGTCCGGCTGCATTGGTCTGTACAATCAGCATGTCGAACAGTTGTACCCGCTGGTGCAGATCGGCACACAAGTCAGACTGATCTGACAAAAAAACCCCGGCCTCAAGGCCGGGGTTTTTCATTTTCGTTGGGAAACTTATTCAGGCAGGATCACCGCGTCGACAACGTGGATCACGCCGTTGCTGGCTTCGATATCAGCCTGCACCACCTTGGCACCATTAACCTTTACGCCGTTTTTCGCGTTCACACTAAGGCGGTCGCCCTGGACGGTCAGCACCTTCGCGCGCTTACCTGCAATGTCCCCTGACATCACTTTGGCCGGAACCACGTGATAAGTCAGTATGGAAACCAACTGATCTTTGTTTTCAGGCAGTAGAAGCGATTCAACGGTACCTTCGGGCAATGCCGCAAACGCCTCGTCGGTCGGGGCAAAAACAGTGAAAGGTCCGTCGCCTTTCAAAGTGTCAACCAGCCCTGCAGCCTGAACTGCGGCGACAAGAGTGGTGAATGATCCGGCCGAGACGGCGGTATCAACAATATCGGACCCGGCACGAGCCTGCATTGGCAAAGTCAGTGCAATCGCGGCGGCGGCGCCCAGGAATGTGCGGCGAAACATGGCTGTCATCTCCTCTCCAGCTTGTTATGGAAAGGATTACGGCAGCCCCGGCGTGGCGGATCACTTTGAAGTCAAGATTTTCTGAGCTGAACCCAAATACTCTGCGCCCGTCCGTCCTTCAGGAATGGCAAGGCCTCGACCGCGTCCGGGCGTTCCCGTTGAAGATAATATCCCGGCCAAAGCATTGAATATAAACCTGATTGCAGCAATGCGTGCAGCATGTACTGTTCGCCCCATCCGGGGCAATCATAGAAGAAACGAGTGGGGTATTCGTAGGGCAAAAAAACATCGTGCACGTGGATGACGACACCGGGTTTCAGGGCCGGAATGATGCGACAGAACAGATGCGCGACGTCGTTGCTCATGCGGACCACATGGCTGGAATCGATGAAAAGAACGTCGCCTTCTTGCAGGTTTTCAAACAGCGCCGGATCGACATCTTCCAGCCGTTTTTGTTCAAAATCATCCACGACATGCGCAATATCCGCCCTCGGATACGGATCGATTGCCGTAATGCGGGTGTTCAGCCCGCCATCAATGATCGCTTGTCGCGTGACGCGGGTTGAATTGCCACACCCGACCTCGATCACATGTTTCGGCTTGAATCTGCGGATCATCAGATAAAGCGCGTCCGCATCCGGGCTGTCATAGTATCCGTTCCCGATGCGATAGCCGGTCTTGTTGCGCGCCGGGTCTTTCAATGCCGCCAGCGCCTCGGCATGTTCGTGATATTCCTCGACCAGCGGGCCGACATCAAACCCGTCCATTCCCGGAGAAAGGGCATATGCAGGGCGTTCCAATCCGCCTGCCCGTTCAAAGCTTTCCAGCCGAGCGCGCTCATCCCGTTCAGTGACTTTGTCGATCAGCTTGACGCCGAAGCGATCCAGAATTGCATTGGTCCGCGGGAATTTCCTGGGTTTCACGCCGCCGTCTCCGATCCCTGGTTGAACACTCCCCGCTCCTTACCTGTGCCGACCAAGGCTTCGCAAGCACCTGCGCGGCAAACACTTGGCAAAAGGGCAAATTCCGTATTCACTGGCGTGAACATAAAGACCGGAGGGCCGCCATGCAGCAGGAATTCACGCTGGGTATTGAAGAGGAATACCTGCTTGTGGACCGCGACAGCCTGCAATTGTCCGAAGCACCTGCCGCTATGATGGATGCTTGCCAGGCCGATTTTGAAGGTCAGGTCAGCCCTGAATTCCTGCAATGCCAGATCGAGGTGGGAACCCGCCCTCATGCCACGATTGGCGCGGCCCGTGAGGACCTCAAGCGGTTGCGGTCTTGCGTAGCCACGCGCGCCGCTGAATACAATCTTGCCCCGATTGCCGCATCCTGCCATCCCTTTGCAAAGTGGAAAGACCAGCATCATACACGCAAGGATCGCTATGACGCCTTGCAACATGCCCTTGGCGGTGTTGCGCGACGCATGCTGATCTGCGGCATGCATGTTCACGTCGGCGTCGAAGACAAGGCGCTGCGTGCCGATCTGATGCCACAACTGTCCTACTTTTTGCCGCACCTGCTGGCTCTTTCCACATCCTCTCCGTTCTGGAGCGGTGAAGACACAGGGTTGTCCTCCTATCGGCTGACCGTGTTCGACAACCTGCCCCGAACCGGATTGCCTCCGGTACCGGCCAGTTGGGCTGAATACGAGCGTACGACAGGAATCCTTGTGGAACTCGGCGTCATCGAAGACACCTCAAAGATATGGTGGGACCTGCGCCCCTCGCATCGGTTTCCGACGTTGGAAACCCGTATCATGGATGTGCAGCCCCGGCTGGAACACGCCCTTTCGCTGGCTGCGATGATCCAGGCGCTGACCCGGATGCTGTGTCGTTTGAAAGACCGCAACCTGCGCTGGCGTCACTATGACCGGTTCCTCATCGGCGAAAACCGCTGGCGTGCACAACGGTACGGCGTTGGCGAAGGGCTGATCGATTTTGGCGACCGGTCAATCAAGCCAATGCCTGAACTGATTGGTGAACTGATGGGAATGCTTGCGGAAGATACCGAGGCGTTGGGCACGATGACCGAATTGGCCCGCCTTCGGCAAATTGCGGAAAACGGAACGTCCGCCACACGCCAGCGCCGTGTACACGCCGAGGCCGTGGCAAAAGGGGACGATCCCGGTCAGGCGGTCGTGAAGCACCTGATCGAGGAATTCCACGAAGATCTCTGATATCGCGCACCCGGGCCGATCAATACCATAACCTTACTTCCCGTGATTGCTGATCGTGCAAAATTTCTGTAACGATTGGGAAATAAACAATCGTTCAATTCAGCATCGACGGGAAGGATTGGCATGGATTTCGCGCTGACCGAGGAACAGACAGCTATCTTCGACATGGCCTATGCATTTGGGCAGGAAAACATCGCTCCGTTTGCACGGCAATGGGAGGCGGATGGAACCATTCCCAAAGACCTTTGGCCCCGGATCGGCGAACTGGGCTTCGGTGGCTTGTATGTCTCTGAGGACGCAGGAGGATCGGGTCTGAGCAGGCTGGATGCAACGCTGGTTTTTGAAGCTTTGTCCATGGCCTGCCCGTCGGTTGCAGCCTTTCTGTCGATCCACAACATGTGCGCAAAGATGCTGGACAGTTTCGCCAGTGACGAGCTGAAATCACGTATCATGCCGCAGGTGCTCAGTCTTGATACGGTCCTCAGCTACTGCCTGACCGAACCGGGCTCGGGCTCGGACGCTGCAGCCCTCAAAACCCGCGCCGAGCGTACAAACGAAGGTTACACGCTGAACGGCACCAAGGCGTTTATCTCGGGCGGTGGCTACTCTGATGCTTATGTCTGCATGGTGCGCACAGGTCAGGATGGTCCAAAGGGGATTTCGACCGTTTATGTCGAAGACGGAACGCCCGGTCTCAGCTTCGGGGCGCTTGAGCAGAAAATGGGTTGGAAAAGCCAGCCGACGGCGCAGGTGCAGTTCGATGACTGCAAGATACCATCGGGGAACCTGGTCGGCACCGAAGGGGATGGATTCAAGTACGCCATGATGGGACTGGACGGCGGGCGTTTGAATATCGCCTCCTGCTCTCTGGGTGCGGCGCAAACCGGCTTGGACATGACCTTGCAATACATGTCCGAGCGTAAAGCATTCGGTCAATCCATCGACCAGTTTCAGGCCCTGCAGTTCCGCCTGGCCGATATGGAGATTGAACTGCAGGCCGCGCGCGTCTTCTTGCGGCAGGCCGCGTGGAAGCTGGATCAAGGCACGCCCGATGCCAGCAAGTTCTGCGCGATGGCCAAAAAGTTCGTTACCGAAACGGGATCAAAAGTCGTCGATCAATGTCTGCAGTTGCATGGCGGATACGGCTATCTGGCCGATTACGGGATCGAAAAGCTTGTGCGTGATCTGCGCGTGCATCAGATATTGGAAGGCACCAACGAGATCATGCGCGTGATCGTCGCCCGCCAGATGCTTGCCCAACGCTGAGGATCAAATGCCAGATATCGACATCCGTGTGACAGGCCGCGCCGGGCGCATCACTTTGACTCGGCCCAAGGCGCTCAACGCGCTTAGTTATGACATGTGCATGGCCATAGACAGTGCCCTGCGGAACTGGCGCGAAGATGACTCGGTTGACCTGATCATTATTGATGCCGAAGGCGAAAAGGCCTTTTGCGCCGGAGGTGACATTGCCGAGCTTTATGAAACGGGCATGAAAGGCGATTTCGCCTATGGTCAAACCTTTTGGCGCGATGAATACCGGCTGAATGCCCTGATCTTCGAATACCCCAAACCGGTGATCAGCTTTCTGCAGGGTTTCACAATGGGCGGCGGTGTTGGCATCGGGTGCCACGGAAATCACCGGATCGTGGGCGAGACCGCGCAGATCGCATTGCCTGAATGCTCCATCGGACTGGTTCCGGACGTCGGCAGCACGCTGATGCTGGCCCTGGCACCCGGCCGGTTAGGTGAATATCTGGGAACAACCGGACGACGCATGGGGCCAGGTGATGCGATTTATGCCGGATTTGCCGATCACTATATCCCGCAGTCCCAATGGTCCGATCTCATGGAACTGCTCGAAGCCTCTGGTGATGCCGAGATACTGGCCAAACACGCGCAGACACCGCCGGAGAGTACATTGGAGCAGGACCAACCTGTGATCGATGACATATTCTCGGGCGAGGCGCTGGGCGACATCCTGACCAATCTGCGTAACGCTGATCCGGATTTCTCCACCAAAACTCTGGCCACACTCGGACGGCATTCACCTTTGTCGATGGCCTGTTACGTAGAAATGCTGCATCGATTGCGTGGGCCATCGCTGACGATACGCAAAGCGTTGGAACTGGAATTCCGGTTTACGTTCCGCGCCATGGAACACGGGGATTTTCTGGAAGGCATCCGCGCGCAGATCATAGACAAGGACCGCAATCCTAGGTGGAGCTTTGCGGATCAATCCGTACCGGCGGTCGCTGTTTCGAAAATGCTGCAACCACTGGGCGCGGACGCACTGACATTCGAGGAGGAATAAGGATGAAAATCGGGTTTATCGGCCTTGGCAACATGGGCGCACCGATGGCCGCCAATCTGGCGAAGGCCGGGCATGTCGTGATTGGCTTTGACATGGCAGACGTCACAGTCGAAGGGGTCACCATGGCATCTTCCGGGGCCGAGGCCGTCGCCGGAGCAGACGTGGCAATTACGATGCTTCCAAAAGGTCAGATCTTGCGATCTGTCGCCGACGAGATTGTTCCGGCCATGCAGAAAGGCGCCACCTGGATTGATTGCTCAACCGTCGACGTCGACAGCGCGCGTGCGGTGGCGGATCAGGCCCTGGCAGCCGGGTTAAGAGCCGTCGACGCTCCGGTTTCAGGCGGTATTGGGGGCGCCGCAGCTGGTACGCTGACTTTCATGGCAGGTGGTTCGGAAGAAGCGTTTGCAACGGCCGAACCGCTGTTCGACATCATGGGCCAGAAGGCCGTTCATTGCGGCGATTCCGGCGCGGGTCAGGCGGCAAAGATCTGCAACAACATGATCCTCGGCGTCACCATGATCGCGACCTGTGAGGCTTTTGCACTGGCCGACAAGTTGGGGTTGGATCGCCAAAAGATGTTTGATGTCGTCAGTACATCGTCCGGATATAGCTGGACAATGAACGCCTATTGCCCTGCCCCCGGTGTTGGTCCCACCAGTCCGGCCGACAACGGCTACAAGCCAGGTTTTGCTGCAGAGCTGATGCTGAAGGATTTACGCCTTAGCCAGCAGGCCGCGGAAGGGTCGGATGCCGACACACCCATGGGCCAGGCTGCAACGGCCTTGTATGAACAATTTGTCGAAGCTGAAGATGGGTTGGGGAAAGACTTTTCCGCCATGCTGCCCCGGTTTGAAAAGAGAGGCCGGAGCTGAGGCGCGTAATGCAGTTTTTTGCTGACCCGAAAACAGTTGTTTGTCGTCACTTCTTTGTCCCGGTCTGTACGTGCTAAAACCAGTGCAGAATAATTGCAGGGGCCGCCGATGAAAACTCTCAGAACTTTTGGATCCATCGCCTTGCTGGTGATCAGTACGGCTGCGGTCGAAGCTGGCAACGGCAAGGGAAAGGCCGGGCACTGCCCGCCCGGTCTGGCCAAAAAGGCAGTCCCCTGCGTGCCACCAGGACAGGTCAAAAACCTATATCGGACGGGCGACCGCATCGAACGGGACTATGTCTGGATCGACGATCCCTATCGTTACGGCTTGAAACGAGGCGGCAATTACGTTCGCGCCGGCGACTATGTCTACAGAATCGATCCTGAAACGCGGAAAGTTCTCAACCTGATCGGCGCCGTGGCGGATATCCTGTACTAGGAAACTGCCGGGCCGCTATTCTGCAGCGACCCGGTCCAAATTCAACATCGGCCTGAGGTAGTGCCCGGTATGGCTGCCCTCACACTCCGCAACTTGCTCGGGTGTGCCCTCGGCAACAATCTGTCCGCCGCCATCGCCACCTTCCGGGCCAATATCGATGATCCAATCGGCGGTTTTGATCACATCCAGGTTGTGTTCGATCACAATGACCGTATTTCCTTGATCCACAAGTTCGTGCAGTACTTCCAAAAGCTTGCGCACATCTTCAAAGTGCAGGCCGGTGGTCGGTTCATCCAGAATATACAGCGTCCGCCCGGTCGAACGTTTGGACAGTTCCTTTGAAAGCTTGACCCGCTGCGCCTCACCACCCGAAAGCGTGGTGGCCTGCTGTCCGACCTTGATATAACCCAGACCAACCCGCGCCAGTGCGTCCATCTTGTCGCGAATGGAAGGCACGGCTTTGAAGAAGTCCTGCGCGTCTTCCACCGTCATATCAAGAACATCCGCGATGGACTTACCCTTGAATTTGATCTCCAGTGTCTCGCGGTTGTACCGCGCACCCTTGCAGGTTTCACAGGTCACGTAGACATCCGGAAGGAAGTGCATCTCGATCTTGATGACCCCGTCACCCTGACAGGCCTCGCACCGACCTCCCTTGACGTTGAAGCTGAACCGTCCAGGTTTGTACCCTCGTGCCTTGGCCTCGGGCAGACCGGCAAACCAGTCGCGGATCGGGGTGAACGCCCCCGTGTAAGTTGCTGGATTTGAACGCGGAGTCCGCCCAATGGGTCGCTGGTCGATGTCGATGACCTTATCCAGATGCTCCAGTCCCTTGATCGTCTCGCACGGCGCAGGTGTCTGGCGCGCACCATTCAAGCGCATCGACGCCGTTTTGAACAGCGTCTCAATGGTCAAAGTGGACTTCCCGCCGCCGGAAACTCCGGTCACACAGACAAACTTGGCCAAAGGAAACCCAGCCGTCACATTCTTCAGGTTGTTCCCGGTCGCATTGACCACCGACACCTTCTTCTTATTGCCCTTGCGCCGTTCAGCGGGCACCGCGATCTCGCGCGTTCCGGCCAGGTATTGCCCCGTGATCGAGGCCGCATCCGCTGTTATTTCCGCAGGTGTTCCCTGGCTTACGACCTGCCCGCCATGCACACCGGCGCCGGGACCAATATCAAAAACGTAATCAGCCTCACGGATGGCTTCTTCGTCATGCTCAACAACGATCACGGTATTCCCTTGATCGCGTAGGTTCTTGAGCGTTCCAAGCAGACGGTCATTGTCGCGCTGGTGCAATCCGATTGACGGCTCGTCCAGCACATACAGAACCCCTGTCAGACCCGAACCGATCTGGCTGGCCAACCGGATCCGCTGGCTTTCGCCACCAGACAGGGTTCCACTTGAACGTGACAGCGTAAGATATTCCAAACCAACATTATTCAGGAATCCAAGTCGTTCGCGGATTTCCTTCAGAATTGCGCGCGCAATCTCGTTTTTCTGCGTGCTCAGATGGTTCGGAGCATCCTCGATCCAGGCCAGAGCCTCCTTGATCGACATCTGAACCACCTGCCCAACATGCAGGCCCGCGATTTTGACGGCCAGGGCTTCGGGACGCAGACGGTAACCATCACATGTGCCGCACGGACGGTTATTCTGATAGCGCTCGAATTCTTCGCGAATCCAGGCGCTGTCGGTCTCGCGGTAACGGCGTTCCATATTGGGAATTACGCCCTCAAAACTGCGCGTCACCTGATAAACCCGTCCACCTTCGTCGTAACGGAACTGTATTTCCTCGTCGCCCGACCCCCGAAGAAACACCTGCTGAACCTTCTCCGGCAGGTCTTTCCATGGGGTGTTCTTGTCGAACTCAAAGTGGCGGGCGATGGCTTCGATGGTTTGCAGGAAGTACGGCGATTTACCCTTTCGCCACGGCGCCAGTGCACCATCATACAGTTTCAGTGTCTGGTCCGGCACCACGAGACGCTCATCGAAAAACAGTTCCACTCCCAGACCGTCACAATCCGGGCATGCCCCAAACGGTGCGTTAAACGAGAACAGGCGCGGCTCGATCTCGGGAATCGTGAAGCCGCTGACCGGACAGGCAAAATTCTCGCTGAAAGTGATACGTTCGGGGTCTCCTTCGCGCGGCGCGGTTTCCAGAATCGCGATTCCATCGGCCAGATCCAGCGCAGTCCGCAGGCTGTCGGCCAGACGTGTTTCCATCCCTTCGCGTACAACCAGACGGTCGACTACGACGTCGATGTCATGGCGAAACTTCTTGTCCAGAGTGGGCGGCTCATCAAGTTCATAGAACTCCCCGTCCACCTTGACGCGCTGGAAGCCTTGTTTGCGAAGTTCCAGAAACTCCTTTTTGTACTCCCCTTTTCGGTCCCTCACGATGGGGGCCAGAAGGTATCCGCGCGTCCCTTCCTCCATCGCCATGATGCGGTCGACCATGTCCTGCACCTGTTGCGCCTCAATGGGCAGACCCGTGGCAGGGCTGTAGGGCGTCCCTGCACGCGCGAACAGCAGGCGTAGGTAGTCGTAAATCTCGGTTACCGTGCCAACGGTGGAGCGTGGGTTCTTCGACGTCGTTTTCTGCTCGATGGAAATCGCCGGGGACAGGCCGCTGATATGGTCAACGTCGGGCTTTTCCATCATGTCCAGAAACTGGCGCGCATAAGCGGACAGGCTTTCGACATAGCGCCTTTGACCTTCGGCATAGATGGTATCAAAGGCCAGCGACGACTTGCCCGAACCAGACAGACCTGTAATCACCACAAGCTGATCGCGTGGAATGTCAACATCAATACTTTTGAGGTTATGCTCGCGCGCGCCGCGCACCTCGATATTCTTCAGCTCAGCCATTTCGGCCCCCAACAGACAAGTGTCCTAGAAATAGGCGAGCCAGGCTGAGTCTCCAACACAAAAGTTAGAACAAAGTGTGAACAGTCGGATTATTGCCGACAACTCCTGACATCAGCCCCATGTCGATCGCCCCAATGGGCAATTGTTTTCGGTCAATCTACGAAATCAGGGAAATGGCGCGGTTGACGGGGCTCGAACCCGCGACCCCCGGCGTGACAGGCCGGTACTCTAACCAACTGAGCTACAACCGCGCATTTAGGGTCTATGTCTGATCCATTGACCCGGATCACAGGCTGGCAGCGATGGCGCGGTTGACGGGGCTCGAACCCGCGACCCCCGGCGTGACAGGCCGGTACTCTAACCAACTGAGCTACAACCGCCCGCTGCCCGTTCGCTCTGAACGTTGGGGTGTATTATGGCCACGCCCGGGCATCGTCAAGCGGCGTTTTCAAGTTTTTTGCCTTATCCTGATTTTTTCCCGAACCCACCCTTTGAACAGGTGCCGGGTTCTGCGTGAAATGCGCTGAGGGCAAGCAAAGTTTCTGCGCCACCTGCATCTGATCTTGCGAACCGGACTGACACACTGTAAGAGGCGGCCTCACGGGTGATTAGCTCAGTGGTAGAGCGCTTCGTTCACATCGAAGATGTCAGGAGTTCAAATCTCTTATCACCCACCATCTTTTCAATGATTTGTCGGATCTGGTGACAGGAATGGGTGCCAGAAGCCAAAACGCGGCAAGGCGTCCAAGCCTCATTTCTCTAAGAGAACCGCCTCTACGACTAGTTGCAAAGTGATACTTCACTAACTAATCTGGAGACATTGATAGAGGGTATTGCGATGAAACATATTTTTGCGGCGTTAGCCGTGTGCTTGGCCAATGCAGCCAGTGCTTTGACGGTTACGTTCGATCACAACCCGGTTTATCCCAATGCGGGTGGTGGACCTGCGACGTCCAACGGGTTCATCTACGATTACAGCACGACCTATCTGGGCGGGAACTACCTGTACCTGCATTCCGATAGCGGCATTCTGACGTCAACAATCAGAGCCATAAGCGGAACAACATACACGGCAAAATCTATTGATGTTTGGGGCGCATTGCGGATTTTCATGTCGGGATCGGGGCCTAGACCGGCAGACGATAACAGCCAAGCCTACTTCCAGTGGGCAACGTCAGGAATTGCGCCGGTGGCAACTCTGACTTTCACTGGAGTACGAAACGGGGCTACGGTGGCTACGCAGTCAATCGGCCCGACGCAGACACAATTTACGTCGGACAGTGTCATACCGAAACTAAAGAAGCTTAGGTTATCTAGCGGGTTCTCTCATATCGATCAGTTGATACTTACCGTGACAACCCGATCAGTGGCCCCTATTGGAATGACTTATACGACCCGTTCGGACCCAACACGGTTTGGTGTAACGATTGGTGTGCCAGTTATCGGGTGGACAATCTAAAAGTATCAGCCGTTCCCCTGCCCGCCAGCGGACTGCTACTGATAGGCGCAATAGCTGGGCTGTTTGGAATCAGGCGACGTAGAATAACCGCCTACTAGAGTCTGGCTGGAAGCCCGGTGACACCAAGGCTGGCTTACGCGTGCTTCCAGAACTGCCTCAAAACCAACAAGTTGAGCAGATTGAGGGTTGCTCGAGAGCAAGCTTGTCACAGCGCGTTCCCCCCGCCTATCCTGACCGGGATTGATCGGTAATTCCGGGCATTATTTTCAGGAATGTTTATGGCTGAATTGAAGCGCGATATTGGTCTTGTTGGCCTGACCTTCATTTCGGTTGGTGGCATTATTGGCTCGGGCTGGCTGTTCGGACCTATGTTGGCCGTGCAACATGCTGGTCCTGCGGCCATCCTTTCCTGGATCATCGGCGCGGTTGCCATGTTTGTTCTGGCCATAACATTTGCCGAAATCTCGGCCATGCTGCCGATATCCGGTGGAATTGCACGGGTGCCTCAGTTTTCACATGGCAACATAGTCTCGATGGCCATGGGCTGGACAGCCTGGATCGGATATAACACCACCGCACCAATCGAAGTTGAGGCGATGTTGAAATACCTCGCGCCCTATGCGCCCTGGCTGCATGCTGCGGATACCGGCGATCTGACCGGGGCTGGCATTGCGGTTGCGCTGGTTTTCATGCTTCTGTTCGTCGCGGTCAACGCATTGGGGGTGAAGTTTTTCACGCGGGTCAACGCCGCGCTGACGTGGGCCAAAATCGCTATCCCTATCGTTCTGTCGATCCTGCTGATCGCGACACGGTTCAACACCGAAAACTTCACTCAGCCAGGTGGTTTTGCGCCCTATGGATTACAGGGCATCATGGCAGCGGTGTCGACCGGAGGCGTGATATTCTCTTTCATCGGATTTCGCCACGTGGTCGACATGGCCGGTGAAGTTCGAAACCCCAAATTCGCCATCCCCGCAGCCCTGGTTCTATCCATCGTTCTGTGCGCGGCCCTGTATCTGGGACTTCAGATCGCCTTCATTGGCGCGCTTGATCCCGAAATGCTGAAAAACGGTTGGGCACAATTGAACTTTGGCGGCCAGGGTCCGCTGGACGGAATAATCATGTCCGTGGGGATCATCTGGTTTCTCAGCCTGCTCAACGTCGGCTCGGTGATCGGACCTTTTGGCAACGGATTGGTGGCCACTGGCTCGAACGCGCGTATTGCCATGGCGTTGTCCAAAAACGGATTTCTACCCCATCGCCTGCAAATGCTGTCTTCGTTCGGCGTGCCGCTTTGGGCACTGGCGCTGAATTTTCTGATCGGAACGCTTTTCCTGCTGACCGTACCTTTCGCCACAGTAATCGCGTTGAACGGAGCGGCCATCGTCCTGTCATTCGCCGTCGGCCCAATCGCCGTGGTCTGCTTGCGCCACCTCATGCCCGATCACCCGCGTTCGATCCGCATCCCGACCGTCAAGGTGGTCGCCGTCACGGCCTTTGCCGTTGCCACACTGGTCGTCTACTGGAGCGGTTGGGACACGGTCTGGCGCCTTGGCATTGCGTTGATCGTGGGAATGGTTCTTCTGTTGCTGCGATTCCGCAACCGTTTGGACGAAATGGACGTGACCGAAGCCTTGTGGCTGGCGCCCTATTTTGCCGGTATCGGGCTGATCTCTTTCCTTGGGCAATTCGGCGAAGGCGCGCAAAAGCAGATCCCCTTTGGATGGGATATCCTTCTATGTATCCTGTTTTCCGCTGTGATCTTCAGCCTTGCCGTCCGTTCAGCCCTATCCACTGAAAAGTTTCAGGAATACATCGCCGAAGAAGAAATACTGGATCCCAAGGAACCCGTTGTCGGGTTCTGAATAACCGAGTGACCCAAATGAAAAAGCCCGCCGCAATTGCCGCAGGCTTCTCCATATTCTCTCAGGTGGCCAGTATCCCGGCCCTGACTTCCGGTAACTTAATGTGCAGTCGCCGACGGTCCGGTGCTTTCGGGTGCCTTGGCGGCGGCTGCCGCTGCTTCCTCGGCCGCTTCGTCCCATTCGATGGGATCTGGCGCGCGAACAAGCGCCTGCTCCAGAACTTCCGAGACATGCTTGACCGGAATAATCTTGAGGCCTTCCTTAACGTTATCCGGAATGTCCGCCAGATCCTTCTCGTTCTCTTCCGGGATCAGCACCGTCTTGATGCCTCCCCGCAGGGCAGCCAGCAGCTTTTCTTTCAAACCGCCAATCGGCATTGCATTCCCGCGAAGCGACACCTCGCCCGTCATGGCAATGTCCTTACGCACCGGAATTCCGGTCAGGACCGATACAATCGACGTTACCATCGCCAAACCGGCCGAAGGACCGTCCTTGGGGGTTGCCCCATCCGGAACGTGCACGTGAATATCCAACGTGTCGAACTTGGGCGGTTTCACACCGATCTGAGGTGAAATCGACCGCACATAAGACGAGGCCGCGTCGATGGATTCCTTCATCACGTCGCCCAGCTTGCCGGTGGTCTTCATCCGCCCTTTGCCGGGCAGTTTCAGCGCCTCGATATGCAGCAGATCACCCCCTACCGAGGTCCAAGCCAGACCGGTAACAACACCAACCTGATCGTCCTGCTCAGCAAGACCATAGCGGAACTTCGGCACGCCCAGGAATTCATCAAGATTGTCCGGCGTAACCGTGACGGATTCAGCCTCTTTTTTGATTATCTTGGTCAGCGATTTCCGCGCCACCTTGGCGATCTCACGTTCCAGGTTCCGCACCCCGGCTTCACGGGTGTAGATGCGAATGATCTTCTGGAGCGCCTCGTCGGTCAGATCAAACTCCTTGGTTTTCAGACCATGGTTCTTGACCTGTTTGCCGATCAGGTGCTGTTTGGCGATCTCGCTCTTTTCCTCTTCTGTGTAGCCGGCCAGCGGGATGATCTCCATCCGGTCCAGCAGAGGCCCGGGCATGTTGTAGCTGTTCGACGTGGTCAGGAACATCACGTTCGACAGGTCATATTCCACCTCAAGATAGTGGTCCATGAACGTGCTGTTCTGTTCCGGGTCCAACACCTCCAGCATTGCCGAAGCCGGGTCGCCACGGAAGTCCTGCCCCATCTTGTCGATTTCATCGAGCAGGATAAGCGGGTTCGTGGTCTTCGCCTTTTTCAGCGCCTGGATGATCTTACCGGGCATCGAGCCGATATAGGTCCGACGGTGACCGCGGATCTCGGATTCATCGCGCACACCGCCCAGCGAGATGCGAATGAACTCGCGCCCCGTGGCTTTGGCAACCGATTTACCAAGCGAAGTCTTACCCACACCCGGAGGGCCAACAAGGCACAGGATCGGACCTTTCAGCTTCTTCGAGCGCTGCTGCACCGCGAGATACTCAACGATCCGTTCCTTGACCTTCTCAAGACCATAGTGGTCGGCATCCAGAATGTCCTGCGCGCGGCCAAGATCCTTTTTGACACGGGATTTGGTGCCCCATGGCAGAGCCAGAATCCAATCCAGATAGTTGCGCACCACTGTTGCCTCGGCCGACATGGGCGACATGTTCTTGAGCTTTTTCAGCTCGCCTTCGGCCTTTTCGCGGGCCTCTTTCGACAGCTTGGTCTCGGCTATTTTGGCTTCCAGTTCGGCAACCTCGTTGCTACCGTCCTCGCCATCGCCAAGCTCTTTCTGAATGGCCTTCATCTGCTCATTCAGATAATATTCGCGCTGCGTCTTCTCCATCTGGGATTTGACGCGGGTCTTGATCTTTTTCTCGACCTGCAGAACCGACATTTCGCCCTGCATCAGGCCGTAGACCTTCTCGAGCCGTTCGCTGACGGACAGAGTTTCCAGCAACTCCTGCTTTTGCTCGACTTCAATACCCAGATGACCTGACACGAGGTCAGCCAGCTTGGCGGGCTCAGTTGTCTCGCCAACTGCTGCAAGCGCTTCTTCGGGAATGTTCTTGCGCACTTTGGCATAGCGCTCGAACTCGTCCGCAACGGTGCGCAGCAGCGCCTCGGTCGTGGTCACATCGCCGGGAATTTCGGTCAGATACTCCGCACGGGCTTCGAAGAAATCGTCGTTTTCGAGGAATTCGGTGATCTGCACGCGTGCCTGCCCTTCAACCAGTACCTTGACGGTGCCATCGGGCAGCTTCAGCAGCTGCAGTACGTTCGCCAGAACACCGGATTGGTAAATCCCTTCGATGGTGGGATCGTCGTCACCCGGATCAATCTGGCTGGACAGCAATATCTGCTTGTCGTCCTGCATCACTTCTTCCAGTGCACGGACGGATTTTTCCCGCCCCACGAACAGCGGCACGATCATGTGCGGAAAAACCACGATGTCGCGCAAAGGCAGTACGGGGTATGAGGAATTCAGAGGCTCTTGCATGCTCAATCCTTATCATTGGCAAGACGGCACTGGTCCCTAGAAAGGCAACCTTTGGCCATCTCCTGTCTTGGACGATAAAGGTGGGGCGCGGACCGCCTGTTTTCAACCTCATCGCCGTTTGTCGGCAATCAGAATGACCGGATGATTTACCGACTGCAAGGCGTCGCGCGGACATATCCACGAATTTTGTTGAAACCCAACCGGATTTGCCGCCTAAACAGGCTCAATATCCCCTTCCGCACGCTGCGCGTGAAAGTCACCTTGCCACGCCGCAAACCGACCTTCGGAAATCGCGTCTCGCATTCCCTGCATAATCTCTTGAAAATAGTGCAGATTGTGCCATGTCAGCAGCATCCCCGAAATCATCTCGTTCGAACGGAAAACATGGTGAAGGTAAGCGCGCGAGTAGTTTGAACAGGCCGGGCAGCTGCAGGCCTCATCCAGCGGGCGCGGGTCGTCCGCGTGACGGGCATTCTTGATGTTGACCACACCGCGACGGGTGAAAACCTGCCCTGTTCGCCCAGACCGCGACGGCAGCACACAATCCATCATGTCGATCCCGCGTGCGACGGCACCCACGATGTCGTCAGGCTTGCCAACCCCCATCAGGTAACGGGGCTTGTCCGAGGGAAGATAGTCCGGCGCGTATTCAAGGCAGTCGAACATGGCTTCCTGCCCCTCGCCCACGGCCAGACCGCCGACGGCATAGCCTTCGAAGCCGATTTTCTTCAATGCCTCGGCGCTTTCCTCGCGCAGGTCGCGTTCCAGCCCGCCTTGCATGATCCCGAACAGTGCATGGCCCGGACGATCCCCGAACGCCTCGCGCGACCGGTCGGCCCATCGCATCGACAGGCGCATGGATTCTGCGATACGGTCCCGATCGGCTGGCAACGCTGGGCACTCATCGAAACACATGACGATGTCCGATCCCAAGAGCCGCTGGATTTCCATTGACCGCTCGGGCGTCAATTCATGTTTTGACCCATCGACATGGGATTTGAAAGTCACGCCTTTTTCCGTCAGCTTGCGCAGCCCGGCCAGCGACATCACCTGAAATCCGCCCGAGTCCGTCAGGATCGGCCGTTCCCAGTTCATGAATTTATGCAATCCGCCCAGGCGATCGATCCGCTCAGCGGTGGGGCGCAACATCAGGTGATATGTATTGCCCAACAGTATATCGGCCCCTGTGGCGCGAACGCTTTCCGGCATCATCGCCTTGACGGTCGCGGCTGTCCCGACGGGCATGAAAGCAGGCGTTCGAACCTCACCCCTTGGGGTGTGGATCACACCGGATCTGGCCTTGCCGTCGGTGGCCTCTAGGTCAAAGGAAAAACGGTCTGTCATTGTGTCGCCTCGGGGTCGCTGAACCGGGCAGGATTTGCCTGATCCGCCTGCCCTTTGCAACCCGTCAGGGCAAAGTGACAACGCGCTCCGTGAACAACGCCACAACGCCTTCGCCGTCGACATCCCTGCAAACGCGAATTGCGGGACGGGACGGGTCTGGACGCGTGGCACCGTTTTCCTCCCCACCGACGATCACGCGCAGGCCTGTCTCGACCATGTCGAACATCGGTTCGTGAGAGCATGCAATTACGGCGGTCGAGTCGTGCAACCCGCATCCTTCCAACCCACCGATTTCCTTATAAAACTTGAGGTAGAACTTTGAAATGTCGCGCAAAAAGACGCCCATGTTTGGGGAACTTTCGGCTAGCGCATCGAAGTCCGCGCCCCGGTAAAGGGTCTTCAGCGTGACGTCCAATCCAACCAGAACCGTATTCGGGGGGGCCGCAAAAACGAAATCCGCTGCTCGGGCATCGTGGTAAATGTTGGCTTCTGCGTGGGCGGTGATGTTTCCGGGGCAATACACGGCGCCCCCCATGATCACCAGCCGACCCAGATTTTGGGAAAACTCCGGGTCCAAGCGCATCGCATCGGCGATGTTGGTCAACGGACCAACCGCACAAACGACCAGTTCGCCTTTGTGTTCGCGTGCCATTTCGACCAGAAATTCTGCCGCTGGCAGGGGATGGTTTTCACCGATCTGCGGGATCTCCGTCAGGTCTCCGAACCCTTCCGGCCCGTGGACATGTTCGGACGGCACATGTGCGTCCGTCTCAAGCGGAAAGGCTGCGCCTTCCGCGACTGCAGCATCAAGGCCGAGTTTGTGCAGCAAAAACCGCGCATTACGGCTGGATTGATGCACATGCGTGTTTCCGAAAATGGTCGTCAGACCAATCAGGTCAATTTCCGGCGCGGCGGCGGCGTAGGCAATAGCCATCGCATCGTCGATTCCCGGATCTGTGTCGATAATCAGTTTCATATGCGCCCGATACCGCAATCATGACAGGATGCAAAGCGGACACATCTGTTGTCTTCCCTCGAACTTCGACGCCTTCACTGGTTTGCATCCGAGTCCAATCTGTCCATACCAGAGTTGAAATCGGGCGACTCAACCCCCAAGTGTATACCATAGTACACAATAAAGAGGACAGAAATGACCGAAGATCAGATTATCGGATTGCTTTCATCGAACATCATTTACCTGCTCGCGGCGGCCCTAATCGTAATCGTCATCCTGAAGGGCATCAAAATCGTCCCGCAATCCGAAAAGTTCGTGATTGAACGCTTCGGTCGGCTGCACTCGGTTTTGGGGCCCGGAATCAATTTTATCGTTCCTTTCCTGGATGTTGCGCGCCACAAGATATCCATTCTTGAACGTCAGCTTCCAAACGCGACGCAGGATGCGATCACCAAGGATAACGTTCTGGTCCAGATCGATACATCGGTGTTCTACCGCATTCTTGAGCCTGAAAAGACAGTCTACCGAATCCGTGACGTCGACGGTGCGATTGCGACCACAGTGGCAGGTATCGTGCGCGCTGAGATCGGCAAAATGGATCTGGATGAAGTACAGTCGAACCGCGCCCAGTTGATCTCCCAAATCCAGGAAAGTGTCGAAACAGCCGTCGATGACTGGGGTATCGAAGTGACCCGCGCCGAAATTCTGGACGTTAATTTGGACCAAGCGACCCGTGACGCCATGTTGCAGCAGCTGAACGCCGAACGCGCACGCCGGGCTCAGGTTACCGAAGCCGAAGGCATGAAGCGCGCTGTTGAACTGCAGGCCGATGCCGAACTTTATGCGGCGGAACAAACCGCCAAGGCCCGGCGTATTCAAGCCGAAGCAGAGGCTTATGCGACCGGTGTCGTTGCCAAGGCAATTCAGGACAACGGCATCGAGGCCGCTCAGTATCAGGTCGCTTTGAAACAGGTCGAATCGCTTAACGCATTGGGCAACGGGACCGGAAAACAGACGATCGTCGTACCGGCAAACGCCCTTGAGGCTTTCGGTGATGCGTTCAAGATGCTGAAAGGAGCAAAGTGATGGCAGATCCCTTCTGGCTGACCTGGTGGATCTGGATGGCCGCCGCATTGGCCTTGGGAATCCTTGAAATCGTGCTGCCGGGTTTCATCTTTCTTGGCTTTGCCATCGGTGCCGCAATCACGGGTATCCTGCTGATTTTGCCGGGGCTTCCACCCTCGCTGCCGATACTGTTGCTGATCTTCGCGGTTTTGTCGCTGGTGTCCTGGCTGGTTCTTCGGCGTATATTCGCGCTGCCCCATGGTCAGGTCAAAACGTTCAACCACGATATCAATGACTGAACGGGGATGGCGCCCAAGGCGGGCGCCATTGCCGCACTGGACGCTGGTCCGGCCTTTCCCTATATATTTTCTCAGGTAACAAACCCGAGGCAAGAATGACGCATCCCAGTGAACAGTTTGAAGGCACGCCGCTGATTGCCCCTTCGACCATCGAACACCCCCTGTACGAGGCCGTGGTCGAGGCATGCCGAACGGTTTATGATCCTGAAATTCCAGTGAATATCTATGATCTCGGGCTAATCTACACAATCGAGATTGCCGAGGACAATGCAGTCAAAGTCATCATGACCCTGACCGCACCGGGCTGCCCCGTCGCCGGAGACATGCCGGGCTGGATCGTTGAAGCTGTTGAGCCGGTTGCTGGCATCAAGGAAGTTGACGTCGAACTGACCTGGGAACCACCGTGGGGAATGGAAATGATGTCTGACGAGGCCCGACTGGAACTCGGATTTATGTGACCAGAGAATTATTTCTCAAGAATCAATCTGTTGTCGTCAAAAAGTCATCCAACTGTTACACGGCTGTAGCAAAACTTTCATACACCTGCGCAACAAATCGGTGTGTCGACGAAATAGTGCATTCCATTTGTCGTTCGCACGGGCTGCTGGATCGCCTGCCCTCCTTGAAATCTCCGGCCCGAATATTGGACCGCTTTTGCCCGAGGGCGGTCCAGAACGTTCAGGGTAAACTGCAATTTACTGATTGCCGCAGGTCGATTTGATCTCTGCTGCCCTATCGTCCAATTGCTTGACGTAATCTCCGGACAGCATTTGCAGTCTTTTGCCTTCGGTGCCGGTTACCAGACCAAGCAATGCGCCCGCGGGCGTAATTGCCGCCACACTTTCCAACTGCTTGTCTTCGGCATGCTTCTTTTCTGAGGCAATCGCGCGCAGATCGCCTTCAGCGGTTGCGCAATTGACAGGGTGTCTGGGCCCGTCCGACGCAGCCCAGGCAGTGCCAGCCAAAACGGCAAAACTCAGCCCCAACAGCGCCAGCGGCGCATTTGATTTCAGATATTTTGACCGCACTGCCATATTTGCAAACCTCGTGACTGTTGTTGCACCAAAGGACGGATATCTGTTGCCCCTTCGGATCAGGCTAATCCGGCCAGCGGCGCTGGTGCAAGGCGACCGGTGCCCGCAAACCGGCCGTTTCAAAGCAAATCTTCGCAATCATAGGCCGCGCTCACTTGAGCCCGGTGATCGAAAGCCCTAAATTAGTGTCAACGCGACGACGGAGATCCCCTGATGTTTGGCATTCCTGGCAAACAGGCTGTAACCATGACGCCCAAGGCGGCCGAGCAGATTGCTCGTCTGATGGCCTCGGCCGGACATGCCGGGCTGCGCATCGGCGTGAAAAAAGGCGGATGCGCCGGCATGGAATATACCATGGACTATGTGGATCAGGCGGACCCTAACGACGAGGTTGTCGAACAGGACGGTGCACGGGTCATGATTGCACCCATGGCGCAAATGTTTCTGTTCGGGACCGAGATCGACTACGAGGTCACTCTGTTGGAGTCCGGCTTCAAGTTCCGCAATCCAAATGTTGTTGATGCATGCGGCTGCGGCGAGTCGATCAAGTTCGACGAGGCGCTGACTGAACAGCGATAAGGCGTCTGTGCGTCGCATCAACATTCTCCCCAAGGTTCCCGGGTTTCCGGCCACCTATTGAACAGGTGTGCCGTATGTATTGGCGCAGACGGAATTTCCGGCGTTTGACCGTCCAGCACCCCTTGCGCGGAATTGTCAGGTGGGGCGTAGGGTGCTATCCGAAAATGAAATGATGTCAAAATGAATAGGTGCAGGGATGCGGCGCAAGCTGGCGGCTGGAAACTGGAAAATGAACGGAACCAGCGAAGCGCTGGGCGAGCTTGAGGTGCTGGCCGGCACCCACCCTGCCCCAACTGTCGATATTCTGATCTGCCCTCCGGCCACACTGGTTCACCGCGCCGCGCAGGCGACGCAGGGAACCGGCATTACTATCGGCGGCCAAGATTGCCACGCGGCCCCGAACGGCGCCCACACCGGCGATATCAGCGCCGACATGCTGGTCGACGCTGGCGCAACGACCGTCATTCTGGGGCATTCGGAACGACGCGAGGATCATTCCGAACAGAATGAGGACATTCGTGCCAAAGCCCGCGTCGCGATGGACGCCGGTCTTAAGACCGTTATCTGCGTTGGTGAAAGTCTGGAACAACGCGAAGCCGCCAATACGCTTGATATTATTGGCGGCCAGATGTCGGGGTCCATTCCGGATCAGTCGACCGGTGAAAACCTGATCGTCGCGTATGAGCCGATCTGGGCCATCGGAACCGGAAAAGTTCCCACTCTGAACGAGATCGGAGAGGTTCACGACTTTATTCGCGCGCGTCTGGAGCGCCGCTTTGGCGAAGGTGTCGGGCGCTCGGTCCGGTTGCTTTATGGCGGTTCGGTAAAGCCTAGCAACGCAGCAGATATTTTCGCCGTCTCCAATGTCGATGGTGCGCTGGTTGGCGGCGCAAGCCTGAAAGCCGCCGATTTCTCGGGGATCATCGAGGCACTGGAAAACGCCTGATCAGGCAAGCTTCATCGTGATCATCCCGGCCACGATCAGAACCGCCGCGCAGATGCGCGTGGCGGTTACCGCTTCGCCCAGAAACAAGATACCGACCAGAAACGCGCCAACGGCGCCAATCCCTGTCCAGACGACATAAGCTGTGCCCAATGGCAGCGTCCGCATTGCCAGCGCAAGCAGGGCGAACGATCCCAACATCGACACGCCCATAATCGCGGTGGGCCAAAACCGGGTAAAACCGTCCGATTGCTTCATGGCAAAGGCCCAGACGATTTCAAGCAGTCCGGCAGTTAACAGAATGATCCAGGGCATATGAGAGACCTCGTTTTGCCCGGGCCGTCCCGGAGAATTTCCCATTTTGGGGAGGTCGTCCTCTGAGCGGCAGATAGTCACTCAATTCTGTTCTTCAAGACAAAACCGGGCGGATCGCGCCGCCCGGTTTTTTGCGTTGTCATTTAGACGCTGTTTAATTGGTCACGATTTCCGGCCCCATGAAGGTGTTGGGCAGGAAGGTCGACAACCACGGAATGTACGTCACCATGATGAGGAAGACGAACAGCACCGCAAGGAACGGCAGCGCGGCCTTCACGACGCCCATCATAGGCATTCCCGCAACGCCCGAGGTCACGAACAGGTTAAGGCCGACCGGTGGCGTGATCATTCCAATCTCCATGTTCACCACCATGATGATGCCCAGGTGGATCGGGTCGATGCCCAGTTCGATGGCAATCGGGAACACCAGTGGCGCAACGATGACGAGCAGGCCTGAGGGTTCCATGAACTGACCACCGATCAGAAGGATCACGTTGACCACAATCAGAAACGTAATCGGCCCCAAGCCCGCCGACAGCATCGCGCTGGCGATATGCTGCGGCACCTGTTCGTCGGTCAACACATGTTTCAGGATCAGTGCGTTGGCAATCACGAACAATAGTGTGACGGTCAGCTTTCCAGCCTCGAACAGCGTGTGCTTGGTATCCGGGTGAAAGAGCGCGGTGACCAGTGCATAGGGTTTCTTCAACAGCGAGATATTCTGCGCGTCACCCTCGCTGCTAAGCGGCCCCATGTCCTTGTAGACGAAGCAGGCGATCAGGAACGCATATACTGCGGCCACTGCGGCAGCTTCGGTCGGCGTGAAGATACCGCCGTAAATGCCGCCCAGGATGATCACGATCAGGAACAGGCCCCAACCAGCTTCACGCGCTGATGCGAATATCTCGCCCCAGCCTTTCCAGTCGCCCTTGGGCAGGTTCTTGACCTTCGCCATCACATAGATTGCTACCATCAGCATCAAACCGGCCATCAGGCCCGGAATGACGCCTGCCAGGAACATGCGGCCGACCGAAACCTCGACTGCCGCTGCATAAACCACCATGACGATCGAAGGAGGGATCAGGATACCCAGGGTTCCTGCGTTACAGATCACACCGGCCGCGAATTCTTTGGAATACCCAACCTGTCGCATTCCAGCGATAACGATCGAACCGATTGCGACCACCGTTGCAGGGGATGACCCCGACAGGGCTGCAAACAACATACAGGCAAACACGCCCGCAATCGCCAGCCCGCCGGGCAAATGGCCCACACAGGCAATCGAAAAGCGAATGATCCGGCGCGCCACGCCCCCTGTCGTCATGAAGGACGACGCCAGGATAAAGAACGGGATCGCGAGCAGAGTGAAGTGCCCCTCGAATGCCTCAAACAGCGTACCGGCAACCGAGGCGAGCGAGCTGTCGGAATAGATCAGCAGGAACAGGGTCGAGCTGAGGCCAAGTGCCACCGCGATCGGAACGCCGATCAGCAGCAGGCCAATGACCATCGAGAAAAGAAGAACTACATCCATCAGTCATGCTCTCCTTGCTGAGCCCGGACTTCTTCGATCTCGTCCTCGACTTCGTGGCTGGCGACAAGCCGGTCAGTTTCACCGCGCCAGATCTGCACTGCGACTTGCGAAAAGCGGATCACCAGCAGCAGCATGGACACTGGCAACACCAGATACGGCACCACCTTGGGAAGCTTCTCGTATTCCTCGCCATAGTTGATGAGACCCTCAAGAAAGCGCAGCGGCGCGACCATAGGGATATCGTCAACTTCGTAGAAACTCTGGCTGCGCGCTCCGCTATCGAACCCTGTCGGGAACCAGCGTCCGGATGTGGGTGGCAGGTCGGCAAACACAGCCCAATAGTCATACGACCCTTTCAGCAGCAGCAGCGAAAACACCAGACAGCACGCGACGGCGATCAGCGCCAGTATCCGGCGCGGCGCCGGAGCCAGCATGTTCAGGATGGCATCGACCCCCAGATGCGCGTGTTTCTTCACCGCATAAGATGCGCCAAGCAACACTAGCCAGCCAAACATGAACACTGTCAGTTCAAGCGCCCACAATATGTTCGAATTAAAGAAGAAACGCGCGATCACATTTGCAAATGTAACGGCCGTCATCAGGCCCAGGAGCAATGCAATCAGGGTTTCTTCGATATGGTCGACCAGCCCGCCATGGCCGGATTTCGCACCAGACATCTATCTGTCCCCACATTTTTATTGTTGAGAAGGATTGGGGCGGGCCTTTTCGGCCCGCCCGGCCTGCGCGTCGATAACTCCCCAGTCCCCTGACGCGCGGCCTGGACCGGGATCAGAACCCGGCGTTGATTGCCTGAGCGGCGTCGATCTTTTCCTGACCTACATCGTCAGCGAACTTGTCCCAAACGGGTTTCATCGCATCAACCCAGGCCTGACGTTGTTCAGGGTTCAGTTCGCGAATTATTCCACCGGCGTCCGTGATCGAGGCTTTCGCCGCTTCGTTCACGGCAAAGGCTTCCTTGTTCCGGGTCTCGGTCACTTCGCTCAGAATGGTCAGGAACTGATCACGCACTTCCGGCTCGAGGCTGTCCAGCCAGTCGACCGACGTCACGACCAGATAATCGATGATACCGTGGTTGGTCTCGGTGATGCCGTCCTGCACCTCGAAGAACTTCTTGCCGTAGATGTTCGACCAGGTGTTCTCCTGTCCGTCCACAACGCCCTGCTGCAGCGCGCCGTAAACTTCCGAGAATGCCATCTTCTGCGGGCTGCCACCGATGGCTTCCATCTGCGCAACCAGAACGTCCGAAGACTGAACCCGGAACTTCAGGCCATCCGCATCAGACGGGTCAACCAGCGGTTTGTTCGCCGACATCTGCTTCATGCCATTGTGCCAGAAGGCCAGACCCTGCAGGCCGCGGCGCTGCATACTGTCTTTCATCGCCTGACCGTCCGCCGAGGCCTGGAAGGCATCCACGGCGTCGATATTCTTGAACATGAACGGCAGGTCGAACAGGCGGAACTGTTTGGTGAACTTTTCGAACTTCGATAACGACGGCGCGGCCAGCTGAACGTCGCCCTGCAGCATTGCCTCAAGAACCTTGTCGTCATTGTAGAGCGTGGAGTTCGGATAGACCTCCATGCACATGACGCCCTGCATCTCGTCATTGACGCGTTGTTCCAGCAGCGAGGCAGCGATGCCTTTCGGATGCTTGTCGGTGTTGGTCACGTGTGCAAACTTAACGACAATTTCGCCATCTTCGCACGCCGCCATCCCGGCAGTAGCCGTCACGGTCAGCGCAAGCGCGGTTGCAGTTGTTGTCAGGATTTTCATCTGTATTGTCCTCCCAGACTTCCTAGAACCCTTCATCGGGCACTCTTGCAGCGCCCCATGACGCGAAGTGAACCGAATCAGATCTCTTCTCACAACTTTTTGTTTCATGGCTGTTCTTTTGATATTTTATTGTTTTCTATCAAATACCTAGGTGAACTTAATACCTGAGATTTCAAGATCCCCAAGAAGCCATGTGCGGAAATCCGCACAGGCCTTTGGCGCACTGTGCGGATTTCCGCACTACGGCGACTCACGAGTTCCGAATCAAACACCAGGAGATTCGCACCGGTAGCAACTCCCTTGGGGCGGGATACTCCGCCAAGCGCGCATAACCGCAGAATTTTTAGGTAATACTGAGCCGCACGGCCGCGTCAGCGCCGATAGTCTTCCGGGCGGATGCCGTAGCGTGCAAGTTTGTCGTAAAACGTCTTTCGCGGCAGCTTCAGTGCACGCGCCGCTTCCGTGGCCTTCCCGTTATGCCTGCCCAAGGCGGTGATCAGCAGCGAACGTTCGACACGCGCCATCTGCTCGCTCAGCCCCAAATCAGCAGCCTGCGCGACATCTTCGGGCATTCCCAGAACAAATCGCATCGCAGCGGACATCAGCGAGCGCGCATTGCCCGGCCAGTCGCTGGCCATCAAGGACGCCAGATGTTCCGAGGTTATCTCGGGCGCGGCAATCCCCGCCTGCTCAGCGGCCTGCGCGACATAGTGGCGAAAGATGACCGGAATATCCTCGGGACGCTCTGCCAGCGACGGAATGCGCACCCGCATGACGTCCAGGCGATAGAACAGATCCGCATGAAAACGGCCCTGCGAAGACAATGCCGACAGGTCCGCTGTGGTGCCCGCCAGAATGCGGACCCCGGCGCCCTGCTCGACAATCTCAAGCGCGGCATATTGCGTAGCCTCGGGCATTGCCGACACTTCATCCAGAAACAGCGAGCCACCAGCGGCGTCATGACAGACCTGCACCAGCGCCGCCGCGGTCAGACCCGAGGATGGCCGCTTGACAAAGGGCCCCTGCGCCTGCGGCGACATCATATGGACCACTTCGGCAACCTTGGATATTCCACTTCCAGCCGGCCCGGTTACCAGAACCTCGGCGTTGGTCGGTGCTACGGTGCGGACACGTTCGCGCAGTGCTTCGGCCTGCTGGGACAGTCCGAACAACAATCGGGCGGCGGGATCACCGCGTTCCAATTCGTGTTTTAATGCGCGCTGTTCCAGAACCTGCGCACGGGCTTCCATGGCCCTCTTCAGAACCGCCAGAAGGTCGGCGGCGGCACAGGGTTTTTCAAGGAAATCGAAGGCACCCTGCCCCATGGCCTGCACCGCCATCGGAATGTCGCCCTCTCCGGTCAGAAGGATGACCGGCAGATCGGGGTCGATTTCATGCGCGTAATTCAGCAGATGAAACCCGTCTCGCCCCGGCATGCGGATGTCCGAGATGATGACACCGGGAAATTCGGCCTGGATATGGTCTTTCGCGGCCACAAATGACCCTGCTGGAATCGGAGCGTAATCGGCCAGTTCCAGCGTCTGCGCCAGGGCGTCCCGAACCGCCGCATCGTCGTCAACCAGTAGGACCTTGTGCATCATGCGGCCTTGTCATCCTCGTAATAATCCAGCTCGACGGTAAAACACGCGCCACTCTGTGAATTGTAACCCCGAATGTCGCCGCCGAAACTCTGAACCAGCCCATAAGAAATCGACAGGCCCAGCCCCATACCCTCGGACGAACCAACGGCCTTGGTCGAATAGAAGGGTTCAAACAGCTTTTCGGGATCCTCGATTCCCGGACCGTTGTCGCGCACGGTGACGGACACTCGCGCGTCGGTGTCGATCCATATGCGAATATATCGATCGTCCTGTTCGATCATGGCATCTGCGGCGTTGTTGATGAGGTTGACGAAAACCTGAACAAGCCGAACCTCACCACCCCAGGCGAAGACCGGTTCAACATCGGGCTGCCAATCCACTGTGACCCCTTCAGCGTGCAACCGTGCCGAGGTCAGTTCGACGGCTGTATTGATGACTTGAACAAGATCCACCTTTCCCATCGGTTCGCTTTCATTTCTGGCGAAGGCGCGCAGGTTCTTGATGATACGGGCCATACGCGCCGCCATTTCAGAAATACGCCCCAAGTTTTCGCGGGCCTTTTCACTCCGACCGCGCTCCATGAACGCGGCACCATTATCCGCAAACTGCTGAATGGCCATAAGCGGCTGGTTCAACTCGTGGCTGATACCCGCTGACATCTGCCCTAACGCGCTCAGCTTTCCGGCCTGCACCAGATCAGATTGCGCGCGCTTCAGGGCGGCTTCCGCTTCCATCCTCTCGGACACTTCGCGCCGCAAGGCCAGGTTTGCATCCGTCAGATCACGGGTTCGCCGCGCGACTTTGCTTTCCAGAACGGTGTTTGCCTCGGCCAAAGTGCGCCTGCGCTCAGTTGCCAGAAAAAGTAACGCCCCAAAGGCCAGACAGATTGCGGCAACCGCGGCGGCCTGTAATCCCGCCAAGCGCCGGGCCGGTGCTACGTCCACCAGCACCTCGGCCGTCATATCGATAACCGGCAGGTCAAGCGTCAGGTGCAGCGCGTGACGGGGCAAATAACGCCCCCAGTTCAGCGTCCACAATTCATGCCCGGCGACCCGGGTCGAGCTGAAATCGACCGTGCCGCCATCCGGCGGTGAAAGCCCTTGTTGTCCCTCTGCGCGCCGCCAGAACAGAAGATCGGACCTGTTCGAGATGAAGACAACGCCTTCCGCATCCACGAAGAATACCGCTTCGGTGCTGCCGCGCCAGGTTTGCTCAACATCCTGCACGTCCGCGACAACCATCAAAGCACCCTCAACCTGACCCGAGGGTCCAAAGGTCGGAGCCGCATAAGAATAAATCCGATCACCGCTTTCCGGCAGGGCCCCATGGGCACTTCCCATGGCCCCCTGCATGGCGCGCTCAAAAGCAGGATATCCGGCCATGTCGGGCTGCCTTATCGGCTGGGCCGCGACCAGAACCTGCCCGTTGGAATCCAAATACATCATGTTCACTGCAGCTGTCTTGTCGGACACATCCAGCAGCAGGGACCGGGCCGCCTGCCTGTCTGCCGGGGTTTCTAACTCGTGCAGGGCTGGATGATCGGCCATCAGGACCGCCAGCTCCTGATACACCTGCATCTGCGTGCTCAGCCGGTCTGCTGCAAGTTCAAGATCTGCCTCGGCCTTTTCGCTCAGTTGCGACAGGGCTTGACGATAGGCGTAGGACCAGACCCCGGCAGACAACAGTCCGACGACAAACAGAAATCCAAGGATCACCCAGACTCGATACATGACATAGGGTCTTGCATTCGACGCGCCTCATGGCAAGTCTGCGCCGCATGAAGACGCTATTTCAATCGCCGGTCGAACTCGGTTTCGTGCAGAACCCCTACCCATTCTATGACGAGGCGCGCCAATACGGCGACCTTGTGTATTGGGGCGACTACAACAAAGTGGCCGCTGTTTCTTATCGCGCTGTGCAAGCCCTGCTGAAGGATCGGAGGTTTGGCCGAGAGGTTCCGGCAGAATTGCGAGAACCCGGCCCCGCCCATCTGGCGCCGTGGTTGAATGTCGAAGCGCATTCCTTGCTGGAAGCTGAACCTCCACGGCACACGCGGCTGCGCGCCCTCGTCATGCGCGCCTTCACCACACGTTCAATCGCGTCCCTGGCGCCTTCGATCGAGCAGCTTTGCCACACCCTGATAGACCGGTTCCCCGCGACAGAGTTCGACCTTCTGGACGCCTATTGCACTCAGGTACCGGTCATTACGATCTGCCGTCTTCTGGGCGTCCCCGAGGACATGTCACCACAGTTGCTGCGATGGTCGCATGACATGGTCGCGATGTATCAGGCCAGCCGGAACCACCAGACCGGGGACAACGCGGCCCGGGCCGCACGGGAGTTTACCGATTTTCTGACCCGCTATATCGAACAGCGCCGCAGCGAACCCCGTGACGATCTGATCACGCGCCTGATAGCGGCCGAAGAGGACGGAGAAAAACTGTCCCGCGACGAAATGGTTGCCACTTGCATCCTGTTGCTGAACGCCGGGCACGAGGCCACGGTTCACTCCCTGGGGAACGGGGTGAAAACTCTGTTGCAAACCGGATCCCGTCCGCTTGCACCCGACGAAATCGATGCCGCCGTTGAAGAAATTCTGCGATATGATCCGCCACTGCACATGTTCACGCGCTATGCCTATGAGGATGTGGAGATCTTTGATCACCGCTTCAGCCGTGGCGATGAGGTTGCGCTGTTGCTGGGTGCCGCAAACCGCGACCCCGCGGTCTGGAATGCACCGAACACCTTCGATCCAACCCGGCCCATTGTCACAAACACCAGTTTCGGCGGCGGCCTGCACTTTTGCGTCGGCGCCCCACTGGCCCGTCTCGAGATGCGCATCGCACTGCAGGTGTTGTTCCAGCGGGCGCCAGAACTACGGCTGTCGGTACAGCCGGAATATTCGAACAGCTATCACTTTCATGGGCTTACCCGGCTGCCTGTTCACGTCTGAGTTTCAGCAGATGCCGACTGAATAGCGCATAATGCGCTATGCCTCCGGCGGGGATATTTATAGCCAGATGAAATCGGATCCTTTATTCATCTGGCCCCAAATATCCCAGGGGAGGCGCGCTTAAGCGCGGCGGGGGAAGCGCCCCCCACTTCGTTAACCAACAACCAACGCACTCAGCGGTAGCATCGTCGTTGATTTGATCTCTTCCATCGACAAAAGGGCCGTGACGTTGTGCACCCTGACTTCCGAGATCAGGGTCTGATAAAAATCGTCGTAGGCGCGGGCATTTCTGACGCGCACCTTGAGGATGTAGTCGATGTCACCAGCAAGGCGGTGCGCCTCCTGCACTTCTGGTCGGTCCCTCAGCGCCTTTAGGAACTTACGCTGCCACTCCGCCTCATGTTCTGAAGTCCGGATCAGAACAAAGAACGTCGCCTCGAACCCCAGTGCCTCGGCATCCAGCAACACTGTCTGTTGACCAATGACCCCTGCACTTTTGAGTTTTCGGATTCGGTTCCAGACAGGTGTCTTGGAACTGCCGACCCTTGCAGCGATTTCATCCAGTGACTGACTGGCGTCGCGTTGCAGCTCGACCAGAATTTTCCGATCCGTATCATCAATCCGCACCGACATTCCAATTTCCTTCCATTTCCGGAACCAGCGTCCCAAAGCTCAGCCTGATTGGAACGTATGTTCTTATTTACTCGCCCATATGGCATTAATCCGGGAATATTTCCTATATTGAGGGTCAAGTCAAACACAGGTCGAGATCCTCAGATGCGGCAATCGCACACATATACGGATACAGGGCACGTCGATTTCGTCGGCGCAGGTCCGGGTGATCCGGAATTGCTGACGCTTAAGGCGCTGAACGCGTTTGAGCGTGCGGATATCGTTCTGCATGACCGCCTGATCAGCCCCGAAATTCTGGCGCTGGCCGGCAAGACCGCTGAACTGGTCGATGTTGGCAAGGCCGGCTTCGGACCCTCATGGAAACAGGAAGACATCGACGCATTATTGGTGGACTACGCACTGAAGGGTCAGCGTGTGGTCCGTCTGAAGTCGGGGGACCCCACTGTATTCGGGCGTCTGGACGAAGAAATCGAAGCGGTCGAGGCTGCAGGTGTTTCCTGGCAGATCATTCCCGGCATCACTGCCGCCTCTGCCGCTGTTGCTGGCATCGGTCAAAGCCTGACGCGCCGCGGTCGCAATTCCTCGGTGCGGTACCTGACGGGTCACGACATGAAGGGTTTTGCCGACCACGACTGGAATGCACTGGCGCGTCCCGGTTCCGTGGCTGCAATCTATATGGGCAAGAAATCCGCCCGTTTCATTCAGGGCCGTCTGATCATGCACGGTGCTGACCGCGCAACCCCTGTCACCATCGTCGAAAACGCGTCGCGCCCAGGCCAAAGGGTGCTGTCCACGACGCTGGACCAATTGCCCACCGATCTGCATGCCGCCGCAATGGACGGCCCCGCACTGACCCTTTATGGCCTCGCACCGCGCCGTGCAGCCGAGGCCCTGACCGAATTCAACAAGGAGCTTGCCTGATGGCCCGCGCTTTTACACCCAAAGTGGTTACAGCCAACGACCTGCTGGAAGGAGACGTCATTTATCTGACCGAAGACGATCGCTGGTCACGCGATCTGTCCGAGGCTGAACTGATTACTGACGAAGCTCACGCACAGGTGCGTCTGCTGGATGCCGCACGTCAGGCGAATACCATCGTTGGCGCATATCTGGCCGACGCGGTCGCTGGCAAACGCGGCCCCGAGCCCACTCATTTTCGGGAAGACTTCCGCCGGACTGGTCCGTCCAACTATGCCCACGGCAAACAGGAAACTTCCCCGCAGCCCCGGGCCTGACCTCTGGCCCCTCACTCTCCCCTACAAGGCCCCAAGGTTCGGGGCTGCAACTAAGGACAGCTAATCATGTATCGCTACTCCGAGTTCGACACAGCATTTTTGGCAGAACGCAACGCGCAGTTCCGCGCGCAGGTCGAGCGTCGCATCGACGGCTCGCTCACCGAAGACGAATTCAAACCCCTGCGCCTGATGAACGGCCTGTATCTGCAACTGCACGCCTACATGCTGCGCGTAGCGATCCCTTACGGGACGCTGAACAGCGCTCAGATGCGTCAGCTGGCCCTACTGGCCGAAAAGTGGGACAAGGGCTATGGCCACTTCACCACCCGTCAGAACATCCAGTACAACTGGCCGAAACTGAATGACGTGCCGGATATGCTGGACGCGCTGGCCGAGGTTGGGATGCACGCCATTCAGACCTCGGGCAACACCATCCGCAACGTGACCGCCGACCATTTCGCCGGTGCCGCCGCGGATGAGGTCGCCGACCCGCGCCCCTATGCGGAACTGCTGCGTCAGTGGTCCACCGACCACCCGGAATTCCAGTTCATGCCGCGTAAGTTCAAGATCGCCATCACCGGCTCGGAAAACGACCGCGCCGTGATTAAGGCGCATGACATCGGCCTGCAACTGGTCGAGCGTGACGGCGTTCTGGGGGCTCGTGTCATCGTGGGTGGCGGTTTGGGCCGTACGCCAATGATTGGCAAGGAACTGTCCGAATTCGTCGCCTTTGACGACCTGCTGGCTTATCTCGAAGCCACCGTTTCCGTGTGGAACCAGATCGGCCGCCGCGACAACAAATACAAGGCGCGCATCAAGATCACCGTGCATGAGCATGGCATCGACGCCATCCGTGCCAAGGTGAATGAGCGCTTCCTGAAGGTTCGCCCGCAGTTCAAAGGCGCGGACATGTCGCTGCTGGACGAAATCAAGGGCCACTTCGCTGCCCCCGCCTTCCGAGAGGGTTCGGTTGCGTCGTTTGAATCTGCCTACACCAACGATCCGGTCTTCCGCTCGTGGATCGATACGAACATCGCACCGCACAAGAACGCAGACCACGCGATTGTCACGATCTCGATCAAGAAGCACGGCCAGACGCCGGGCGATGCAACGGCCGAGCAGATGCGGGTCATGGCCGATCTGGCCGAAGAGTTCGCCTATGACGAGCTGCGCATCAGCCATGAGCAGAACGTGATCCTGCCGCATGTCCATAAATCGGACCTGCCTGCAATCCATGCGAAGCTGAAGGAATACGAACTGGCAACCGCTAATATCGGCCTGATCAGCGACATCATCGCCTGCCCCGGCATGGATTACTGTGCACTGGCGACCGCTCGTTCGATCCCGGTTGCGCAAGAGATTGCAACCCGCTTCGAGGAGTTGAAGCTCGAGCATAATATCGGCCACCTGAAGATCAAGATCTCGGGCTGCATCAACGCTTGTGGTCACCACCACGTGGGTCATATTGGCATCTTGGGTTTGGATCGTGCCGGCGTCGAAAACTACCAGATCACTCTGGGCGGTGATGCCACCGAAAGCGCGGCCATCGGCGATCGAACTGGTCCGGGCTTTGCTTACGATGAGATCGTCCCCGCCGTAGAACGCATCGTCGAAACCTACTTGAACCAGCGCGAAAGCGCAGAGGAGACGTTCCTGGAAACATACCGCCGCGTTGGCATGGCGCCGTTCAAGGCGGCGCTTTACCCCGAGGCACAGGCCAATGCCGCTTGACCTGATCCAGACGGAACTGGGTAAAGACCGAAGTGAACTGACTGAACGGGTCGAGGACCTCAACGCCCGATTCCGCCACCACAGTGCACACGACGTGATGCATGGCGCGATTGAAGAGATCGATGAGCTTGCCCTTGTGTCAAGCTTTGGGGCGGAATCGGTGGTGTTGCTGCACATGGCGGCTGTTGTTGACAAAGCAACGCCCGTCCTGTTCATCGACACTCAGATGCTGTTCACCGAAACGCTGGAATATCAGCAGGAGGTCAGCGAGCGTCTTGGACTGAGAAACGTTCGGATCATCAGGGCGGACGATGAAGACGTCCAGCGCGATGACCCCTATGGAGCCTTGCGCCTGCGCGACACGGATGCGTGCTGCAACCTGCGCAAGACATTCCCGCTGCAAAAGGCCCTTATGGGCTATTGCGGCTGGATCACCGGGCGCAAAAGGTTTCAGGCCGGCACCCGCGCCGCGCTCGACTTTTTCGAGGTCGAGGACGGAACAGGCCGGATCAAGGTCAACCCGCTGGCACATTGGGCACCCGAAGATGTGCGCGCCTACATGGACGAAAACCGCCTGCCCCGGCATCCGCTGGTGGCAAAAGGATATCCCTCAATCGGCTGTGCGCCCTGCACCTCGCCGGTCAAAGAGGGCGAAGACCCCCGCGCCGGACGCTGGCGCGATCAGAACAAGGAAGAATGCGGCATCCATTTTGTCGACGGCAAGATGGTGCGTGTTGGAGAAAAGCAATGAATGTAATCGTAACGGATCAGGGGTTTTCCCCCGATGATTGGACCGACGGCTTTGTTTCGCTGGATGATGCCGCCAATGACGTGGTTGCCCTGGATGTAAGTTCAGACACCGACCCGGATGAACTCTACGATCGTCTTGGCCGAGCCGAACTGGTGCGGGTCGATTTCCCGTCCTTCGCAGATGGCCGCGGCTTTACCATCGCCCGCACACTGCGCCTGAAAGGCTATACCGGGCGTCTGCGCGCCAAGGGGCACGTTCTGGCAGACCAATACGCCATGGCGCGGCGCAGCGGCTTTGACGAGGTCGAGATTGATGATGGCCTTGCCACCCGTCAGCCCGAAGATCAGTGGCTTGCCCGCGCCAACTGGAAAGAGAACAACTATCAGGCCCGCCTGCGCGGTTAAGGCCGCACATCGCCAGCTTGTGACAGAAAGGGGGCAATCTGTCCCCTTTTCCTGACTTGGATCAACGATTAAACGGAGATGTCGGTTTAGCAGACCGGCAGGTAAACGATGACAGAGATGAAGCCCGTGAGCGAAGTAACTGCCGTAAAGGCCCCCGTCCTACCGGACGCGCAAACAGTAATTGACGTGAAACACTGGACCGACAGCCTGTTTTCTTTCAAGGTGTCGCGCCCTGCCTCGCTGCGGTTCCGTTCGGGCGAATTCGTGATGATCGGGTTGTTGGGCGATAACGGAAAGCCGCTGCTGCGCGCCTATTCCATCGCCTCGCCTTCGTGGGCCGAGGAACTCGAGTTCTACTCGATCAAGGTGCAGGACGGTCCGCTGACCTCGAAGCTGCAACACATCAAACCCGGCGACCAGATCATCCTTCGCCCCAAGCCCGTTGGTACCCTGGTGCACGACGCGCTGCTGCCCGGCAAACGCCTGTGGTTCTTTGCCACCGGCACCGGTTTCGCGCCCTTCGCTTCGCTGCTGCGCGAGCCGCAGACCTATGAGGATTATGATGAGGTCATCATCACGCACACCTGCCGTGAAGTGGCTGAACTGGAGTACGGCCGCCAGCTGATCGAAAGCATCCGCCAGGACGAACTGCTGGCCGAACTGATCGGCGAAGGTTTTGCAGACAAGATCCGCTACTACCCGACCACCACCCGGGAAGAGAGCCCCAAGATGGGCCGCATCACCAACCTGCTGAAAGACGGCACCGTATTTGCCGATCTGGGCATCGATGGCGGAATCAAACCCGAAACCGACCGCGCGATGGTTTGCGGCAGCCTGGCTTTCAACCTCGATATCAAGGAAATTCTGGAAGAGTTCGGACTGCGCGAAGGCGCAAATTCCGACCCCAAGGAATTCGTCATCGAAAAAGCCTTTGTCGGCTGATCTTTGGAGCTGGCCGGGTAATTGACAACCCGGCCAGCTCAATCCCGCCAACAAAGGCGGGTTTTTCGTGTTTTCCGGCCTTTATGCTGCTTGAAACGCCTTTCGCACCGGTCTAAATTCCGGTCTCGAAATTCTGCAATCATCAAAGGAATGAACCCATAGCCCGCAGACCCCACAACGCGCCGCCGCAGAGAGACACCGGACCGCGCGTCAATGAAAAGATCCGTGCCCCTGAAATCCGCCTGATTGGCGCTGACGGTGATAACGTAGGGGTGGTTCATCCCGCCAAAGCTATGCAGATGGCCGCTGATGCCGGACTTGATCTGGTCGAGATCTCGCCCAATGCCAATCCTCCGGTTTGCAAAATCATGGATTTCGGCAAGTTCAAGTACGAACAGCAGAAACGCGAAAGCGAAGCCCGCAAGAAGCAGAAAATCATCGAGGTGAAAGAGGTCAAGTTCCGGCCCAACACCGACACGCATGATTACGACGTCAAGATGAAGAACGTCGTCAAGTTTCTGGAAAAGGGCGACAAGGTCAAAGTCACCTTGCGCTTCCGTGGCCGTGAGATGGCGCACCAGAACCTGGGTCGCGAGCTGTTGGAGCGTGTTGCCGAAGATATCAAGGAAATCGGCAAGGTCGAGAACATGCCGAAGATGGAAGGCCGTCAGATGATCATGATGATCGGCCCGCTTCCGCAGAAATAAGCCCTGCAAATAACCAATTTCAAACCCTGTCAGAGTTGCTCTGGCAGGGTTTTTTTGTTCACCGAAAATTCAATCCTCGCGATTTGTACACACCTGTCCCCGTCCGCAAATCTTAAAGGCCGGAAGGCGACAATAGGTCGATTTCAGGCACTCTGATTTCGACGGCGCGCTGGCGCAAACTGGAATGCGCGGAATCGCGATGCGGTTAAGCGTGAGATGCCGGATAAAGGGGAGGCAACGATGGGTGAAATGTCATTCGCTGGCGGCGTTTATCAATCTCTGCCGACGCAGGCCTATTGCGATGAGGCTGTTTTTTCCCACGAACGCACCCGGATATTCAGGCGGTCCTGGCATTTGGTAGGCCATGTGACCGACATCCCCAACTTCGGTGACTATGTTGTCGAAGACATCAGCGGCGTCTCAGTGATCGTGATTCGGGGCCAGGACAGCGAAATCCGAGCCTTTTACAACGTCTGCGTTCATCGCGGCCATGAATTGCTGAATGGCAAGGGTTGCACCAAAAAGATGACGTGCCCCTATCACGCATGGACCTATGACACGACCGGACAGTTGCGCGCCGCGCCGAATGCCACCGCGTTTCCGGGCTTTGACAAAAGCCAGTACAAGCTGCGCCCGGTTCAGGTTGAACTGTTCTTCGGACTCATTCTGCTGAACCTGGACCCGGACGCCCGGCCAATGGCCGAACTGGCCGAAAGCGCGCTTGGCGAAATCGCTGAGTACGCGCCCAACCTTCCCAACTATAAACGCGCGGACCGGACGGAACGGTTGGCCAGCGCGAACTGGAAAGTGGTCGCCGAGAATTTCAACGAATGCTATCACTGCGCTGTTGTTCACAAAACTCTGACAACTGGTGTGGTCGATCCGGACCTGTACCGGACGCGCGGCCATGATTACGGCATTCGCCATGCCAGCCCGGCCCGCCCGGACAGTCAGAAATCCTACAGCTATGTCGCCGACCCCGAAGCGCGCACGGACAAGTTCCTGACCTGGTGGTTCTTTCCGCTTTTTGCCCTGCAGGTTTATCCCGGTGGGATTGTGAACACCTATCGCTGGACCCCGGTCAGCGTGAACAAAACCAAGATCGAAGTTGACTGGTGGTTGCCCGAATCCGAACCCAACGCCGTTGAACAAGAGATCATCCTGCAACACCGCAACACCACTTTTGCCGAAGATGGCCCGATTGTGGATTCGGTTCAAAAAGGGTGGGAAAGTGGCGCGATCGGGTTTGGGGCACTGGTGGTCGATGACGCGTGTTCATCGCAATCAGAACACCCGATCATGGCGTTCAATGCGCATTACCAGAGGGCCATGGAAGGCACGGCCCTCTGAGAATTCTCTGACTTGATCAGGCCGGAAGCGAAACCTCGATGGCTTTGCTTAGTTTTGCGACCAGTTCATCAATCTGCTCGTCCTCGATGATAAAGGGCGGTGCCAGCAGGACGTGGTCACCTTTCCTGCCGTCGCGCGTTCCGGACATCGGGTAACAGATCAGCCCTTCGGCCAAAGCGGCCTTCTTGATCTTTCCCGCAACACCCAGCGCAGGGTCAAAGGGCGTTCGGCTTTCCCGATCGGCCACCAGTTCCACCCCGCGGAACAACCCCCGGCCGCGGATATCGCCAACATTCGGATGTTGTCCAAACGCAGCCTCGAGCGCTGATTGCAGCTTTTCACCCATCACGCCAGCTCGGGTCGGCAAATCGCGGTTAGTCAGCTCCCTTACAACAGCCAAGGCAGCAGCCGTCGCAACCGGGTGCCCGATATAGGTGTGTCCGTGCTGGAAGAAACCGGACCCATCCCGGATCGCATCATAAACTGCACCGGAACACAGCATCGCACCGATCGGCTGATACCCCGCGCCCAGACCCTTGGCGATGCACAGGATGTCCGGCGCCACCCCATCATGGTTGCAGGCAAACAGATGCCCTGTCCGGCCCATGCCACACATCACTTCGTCCAGAATCAACAACACGCCATACTTGTCGCAGATCTCGCGAATGCGTTTAAAATACCCCTCAACCGCAGGAACTGCACCCAATGTCGCGCCAACAACCGGTTCTGCCATGAAAGCCATAACGGTATCGGGACCAAGCCGCAGAATCTCGGCTTCCAACTCATTGGCGACGCGCTGACCATAGTCAAAGCTACTCTCTCCATCGGGCTTTTCCGCATATTCGAAACAGGGCGCGATATGGGTCATCTCGATCAGCATCGGCGCGAACTGCGCCCGCCGCCACGCGTTTCCACCTGCCGACAACGCACCCAGAGTGTTGCCGTGATAGCTCTGCCGTCTAGCGATCACATGCCGGCGTTCCGGCTGACCGATTTCAAGATAATACTGGCGCGCCAGCTTGATCGCGGCTTCGGTGGCCTCAGACCCCCCGGAAACGAAGTACACCCTGTCCAGATCACCCGGCGCGTGTTCGATGAGCAAATCCGCCAATTCCTCTGCCGGTTCCGAGGTCATGAAGCCTGTATGGGCAAAGGCGATCTTTTCAACCTGTTCCTGTACCGCCTTGATCACGGCCGGGTTGGAGTGCCCCAGACAGGAAACCGCCGCATCCCCGCAATCCAGATAGCGCCGTCCGTCAGCGTCAATCAGGTAACACCCATCAGCGCCTGCTGCGACCGGCAGTTCGGCCTTGGTGTGACGTGGAAATACATGGCTCATATCAAAATCCTCTCAATTTTTGCGACCAGCGCTGCTACCGATGCCGCATTGTCTGTCCATGTTCGACCTTGTGCGTCGGTCAGGCTGTTTTCGAAACCAACCCGCACATCACCGCCTCGCTTTGCGGCTTCGGCAAGGCACATATGTTCCTGTTTCCCAAAGGCACAGATCATCCACGGCGCCGGATTTTGCGGGAAACCATCAATATCTTCAGGTGTCGATTCCCCACCTGTTGTGTAGCGGCCCAGAACCAGCAGGCGATCCGCCTGCTCTTGTCGCACAATCCCTTTGTCCCGCCACTGATCCAGCAAAGCCGCATCTTCTGCATCATAAAGGATGTGCTGAACCCGTGTACCCTGTTCGGCACAAAGTCCATATAGCCGTGCCGCAAGCTCCGGCGCACGGGCAGTTTCACGGACGGAAATCGAAGCCCAGCCAGGGTTGACCTGCTTCACACATTCAAACTGCGCCGCGACATCAAAAACGCCCGCGGCCTCGGTTGTGATCTGAATGTCCATCTCCGGCACAGTGCGGCTCAACTCGGCAATCGCTTCTCGGTATCGCCCAGCATCCAAAGAATGGGCACCTTGATCGTCACGGACATGCAAATGCAGCCCCTGGGCACCAGCATCAAAACAGGATCGGGCGGTGGCCGATATTTCATCCAGCGAAACAGGCAGCTTGGGATGATCATTGTGACCGCGCCGCGCGCCATTGGGCGCGACCATTACGTAAGGTCTGATTGTTTCATTTTCCGGACGTTGCATTCCCTGCTCCAACCCCAGCCGCGTTCCTGCACCCCATTTACCTGTTGACCGCGTGTTTTCAACTTGCCATTTTCATAACATATGTTTTTCTAATGATATGCCGGAATCTCCAACCCAACTGACCAACCGCCTTCGCCGCACCATCGATGACCTGCCGACACAGCTTCAGGCAGCCGCAAAATACATTATCGATCATCCGGCAGATTTCGGTATCGACCCGGTTCGAGTTACCGCCCAAAAGATCGGCGTCAGTTCCAACGTTTTGGTCCGATTGGCACAGAGGCTGGGCTTTGACGGGTTTGACGCCTTTCGTCAGCCATTTCGGCACGCTCTGGCCACAGACCGAGAGGAACAGCTGGGACAGGACTGGCTGTCCAGCCTCAGACAAGAAGGGCAATTCGCTACGGCTCAATCCCAATTCGCACGGAATGAGTTGAACGTCGTCACCCGCTCGTTGCGGCAGATAGACCCCAAGAAAATGCAGATGGCCACGAAAATCATATCTAATGCAAAGCGTTGCTTTGTGACGGCCACACGGTCCAGCCATGCACTGGCTTCTTATTTTTGCTACGCCGGACGCATGGCACAACCCGGAATGCAGCTTATCCCTCGGCAAATGGGCTCCGCGATTGATGATCTGATCGAAGGGGACACGCAGGATTGTCTGTTCGCGATAACCGTCCAACCTTATTCAGCGGACACGATTCAGGCCATGCGGTATGCCCGCGACATGGGAATGAAGATCATACTTTTGTCGGACAGTGACGTCATCGCCCCGGGCGTCAAACCCGACGTTGTACTTGCAGTTAGCACCCGATCCCTGCACCACTTCTCAAGCTTTTCGGGCGCAATGGCCGTTCTGGAATGCTTGCTTGGTCATCTCTTTGACGCCGGCGGCGACGCCGCACGAATTCGCGTGGAAGAATATCAAAGGGCTCGTGAGGAAACCGGCGCTTACTGGCGCCCTTCAAAACCGCCCAGAGTGCGTCAAAAGAACAGCCCCCGGTAAACCCGGGGCCTGCCCCTGTTCATTGCGCTGTTTACATCGTCGCTTCGACAGCCCGTCTGGTCATCACGTTCACCAGATGTGCGCGATACTCCTTGCTGCCATGCAAGTCCCCAATCATGTTCGCGGGGTTGACCCTCAGGTCCATCAACGCATCCGGCCGGAACTCTTTGTTCAGGGCCTGCTCAGCCTCACCCCATCGAAACACGCCATCTTCGCTGGCCCCGGTTACGGCAACCCGAACACCGTCAGCGAAACGGGCAAGAAACACACCCACCAACGCAAAACGCGACGCCGGTTGCAGAAACTTCTGGTAACTCGCCGCCTGCGGCACCGGAAAACGGACAGACGTAATGATTTCACCTTCATCCAGCGCAGTGGTGAACATACCCTGAAAAAAGTCATCTGCCGCAATCTGGCGTGTATTGGTAACGATGGTCGCACCTGATCCCAGAACACCCGCAGGATAACAGGCTGCAGGATCATTGTTTGCAACCGACCCGCCAATTGTGCCGCGGTTGCGCACTGCCGGATCACCGATCTGACCAGCCAGCGCCGCCAGTGCCGGGTACGACCCCGCCGCATCACGCGCCACCGAGGCATGAGTCGTCGCCCCTCCGATCGCAACCGAGCCATCGTCTTCAATGCAAACACCCTTCATCTCGGCAATTCCGCTCAGGGATACCAGGGATGATGGCGCGGCCAGTCGCTGTTTCAGCGTCGGGATTAGGGTCTGCCCTCCTCCCAACGCCTGTGCATCCTCGGCCGCCAATGCGGCAACCGCATCGGCTATGGTCGAGGGTTTTTCAAACTCGAAACTGTACATTTCGCTTTTCCTTTCCGAAGGGCGTTTCCCGGCCCTTCATCTTTTTGGAAATACTCCGGGGGTCCGGGGGCTGGCCCCCGGTCCACCCTCTCAACTCAGCCGTTCATAGCTGCCCAGACGCGCGACGGGCTGACCGGCATATCGATGTGGTCCACCGCCTTGCCGCCCGAATTCAGCGCATCCAGCACCGCATTGACAACTGCCGGCGGCGATCCGATCGCGCCCGCTTCGCCACAGCCCTTCACACCCAATGGGTTATGCGTACACGGCGTCTGGCTGGAATGGTCGACACCATAGAATGGCACATCGTCGGCACGCGGCATCGCGTAATCCATGAAGGACGCACTCAGCAACTGGCCATTCTCGTCATAGGCGCAGTTCTCCAGCAGGGCCTGACCGATGCCCTGACCGATACCGCCATGGACCTGGCCGTCAACGATCATCGGATTGACGATGTTCCCAAAATCATCCGCAGCCGTGAATTTCTCGATGCTGACCTGACCTGTGTCCGGATCTACCTCGACCTCACAGGCATAAGCACCTGCCGGGAAGGTGAAATTGGCAGGGTCATAGAAGGCGGTTTCCTCAAGCCCCGGCTCGACCTCCAGCGGATAGTTGTGCGGGACATATGCCGTCAGAGTCACATCCCCCCACGCCACCGACTTGTCGGTGCCCGCGACACTGAACTGACCATCCTTCAGCTCGATATCGGCCTCGGACGCTTCAAGCAGATGTGCAGCGATCTTTTTCGCCTTATCGATCACCTTCTCGGTCGCCTTGACCATGGCCGACCCACAGACCGCAAGCGAACGTGAGCCGTAGGTGCCCATCCCGAACGGGATCTTGGACGTATCCCCATGCACGATCTCGACCATCGACTCGTCGATGCCGATCATGTCCGCCACGACCTGCGGGAAGGCGGTTTCATGCCCCTGCCCGTGGCTGTGCGCACCGACCATGACGCTGATCGACCCGGTCGCGTTCACGCGCACCGTCGCAGCGTCATAGAGACCCGCCCTGGCCCCTAGCATCCCAACGATGTTCGAAGGCGCAATGCCACAGGCCTCGATATAGCAGTTGATGCCAAGACCTCGTAGCTTGCCTTTGGCCTCACTCGCCGACCGACGTGCAGCAAAGCCCGCCAGATCGGCAGCGGCCTCAAGCTTGTCCATCGTCCCGTTGTAGTTTCCAGTGTCATAAGTCAGCGCCACCGGCGTGTCATAGGGGAACTGAGTGATGAAGTTCTGACGGCGCAGTGCAATCGGATCGACGCCCAACTCACGTGCGGCCTTGTCCACGACACGCTCCAACTGGAAGGTCGCCTCGGGGCGGCCTGCGCCGCGATAGGCATCCACCGGCACCGTGTTGGTGAACATCGCTTTCACGTTTACCTGAATGACCGGCGTCTTGTAGTTGCCCGCCATCAGCGTGCCGTGCAGCCAGGTCGGAACCGAACTGGAGAAGGTCGACAGATACGCGCCCAGATTGGCATAGGTGTTTGTCCGCAGGCCGACAAAGTTGTTGTCCGCATCCAGCGCCAGTTCGATCTTGCTGACGTGATCCCGACCCTGCGCATCCGACATGAATGCCTCGGACCGGCTGGCCGTCCACTTGACCGGACGCCCACAGGCTTTTGCCGCAAAGGTACAGAACGCTTCCTCGGCATAGTGGAAGATCTTGGTGCCGAAGCCGCCACCCACATCCGGGGCCACCACGCGGACCTTGTGTTCGGGCAGACCCAGAACAAAGGCGCACATCAGCAGGCGGATCACGTGCGGGTTCTGCGACGTCGTGTAAAGTGTATACTCTTCGGTCGCGCGGCTGTACTCGGCCACGGCCACGCGCGGCTCCATCGGGTTGGCGACCAGACGGTTGTTCACCAAATCCAGCGTCGTCACGTGGGCTGCGTTGGCGAAGACATCGTTTACCTTGGCGTCGTCCGCTTCGCCCAGCTGCCAGTCATAGCAGATGTTGTTCTTCAGGTCGTCATGAACCAGCGTCGCGCCATCTTGCGCGGCGGCCTTCATATCCATGACGGCTGGCAGTTCCTCGATATCTACGTCGATTGCCTCGGCCGCGTCGCGCGCCTGTTCAAGGCTGTCGGCCACAACGGCGGCGATAGGATCGCCAACGTGACGCACTTTGCCCTGCGCCAGAATGGGGTGCGGCGGCTCCTGCATGGGTGCGCCGTGTTTGTCGGTGACTTCCCAGCCGCAGGGCATCCCGCCCACGCCTTCGAAGTCCTTACCAGTAAACACTTTGACCACACCTGGCATGGCTTCCGCCGCAGATGTGTCTATGGATTTGATCCGGCCATGTGCGATGTCGGACCGCAGAAAATGTACATAGGCCTGACCACGTACGTTGATGTCGTCGGTGTAATTGCCCGCTCCGGTCAGAAAGCGCACGTCCTCGCGCCGCTTGGAACTGGCTCCGATGCCACTGTCTTTGGGCATTGCTTGTTCTCCTCCCTGGGAAAGAATTTTCGCTGAAAATTCTTTGCGACCGCTTTATTCGGCGGCGATGCTGGAAACGTCCTGGCCCGATGCGGCCATGATCGCCTTGACGATGTTGTGATACCCGGTGCAGCGGCACAGGTTGCCTTCCAGATATTTCCGGATCTCGGCCTCGGTCGGACGCGGGTTATCTTTCAGCAGCGCAGCGGCACTCATCACCATGCCGGGCGTGCAAAAGCCGCACTGAAGGCCATGGTGATCCTGGAATGCCTGCTGGATCACGTTCAGCAAACCGTCCGGGTTGGCCTGCCCCTCAATCGTGCCGACGTCGGCACCGTCCGCCTCAAGCGCCAGCATGTTGCAGGATTTCACCGCGTCCCCGTTCACGTGAACGACGCACGCGCCGCACTGCGCGGTGTCGCAACCAACATGTGTCCCGGTCAGCGACAGGTGATCGCGCAGAAAGCTGGACAACAAGGTCCGGCCTTCGACATCACCGCTCACGGGTTTTCCGTTCACGGTCATTGAGACCTGTGTCATAAGTTCCTCCCATTTCGTTTTTTTGCTTGTGCCGAGTTAAACACGGGAATTTTCGTTTGAGAACAAAAATCTTTGGCAGGAGCACGAACAGGGGGATTGGCCAAACACAACATCTTAGCCCGCAATGGCGACCGGGCAAAATGCCCCCACGTCACACCTTCTTTCTGGCCCGGGGCTGCGGTCTTGTCGGAATTTCCTTGAGCAATCCGCCAACCCCCATCCCGGCGATATCCGCACTGGTGACCGGGATGCCGCAGGCCACGCGGGACAACACCCAGTCGGCCCCGTTCAAGGCAGGCGCACGCGCACATCCCGGCAGTCCAATGACGGGACGATCCGACAAGCTGCCAAGAAACAGCAGGTTGCCGGGATCGACCGGCATACCAAACCTGTCTACCTGACCCCCAGCCGAGCGCACGGCTTCGGGGGCCACATCGGCGGGATCCGATGTCGCAGACCCTGTCAGAATCATCACGATATCCTCTTGCATGGCGGCAATGGCTTCGGCCAGATCTGGCGTTCGATGCGGCACGATGCGGATATCGTTCAACTCCATCCCAAGCGCTTCGACACGCCCACGCATCGAAGCAATGCCCTTTTCATTCGGTGGACCGCCGGGAATGTCGGTCACGATCAATCCGGCTGTCCGGTGGACAGGTGTGGCCAGCCGGATCGAGTTCTCGGCCAGTCGCGATGCCCGCAAGACGTCACCTCCGGGAACCGCATACGAGATCACCTTGATCGTTGCGACCATCCCACCGGCTTCCATCTGCTGGTGCTGGGGGACAGTGGCGACCGTTATCATTGGATTGACCAGATTGAACTGCCGCAGAGCATCTGTATCCAGAACCACGACGCCGGGCCCGTCCGCCAGCAGGTTGACGCGCCCGGTAAATGGCTGCGTTACCCGGAGACCAGCAGCGGCCGGGTCTGGCGCCAGAGCCTCGGCCAGCATTCGGGCGGCTTCGTCCTCCTGGCAATCCCCGGGTTCCAGCCGGGCCACGATAACCTCGGAATGGCCGGCTTGTGTCAGTTGTTCAAGGTGTTCACGCGACAGGATCACGCCTTTACGCAGTTTGGTTGTGCCAGCCTGAACCGAGTGCGCAAGTACCGCCCCTTCTGCTTCGGGCACCTGGACCGGTCCGAATTTCACGCCTTGCCCCGCAATACGGCGGTCATTTGCGCCAGTATGGCAACCGCTATTTCCGAAGGATCCGCAGCGCCGATATCCAATCCGATCGGACCGTAGATCCTGGCAATCTGCGCATTTGCAAAACCAGCCTGCTTCATCCGGTCCACTCGTTTGGCGTGTGTGCGTGTGGAACCAAGTGCGCCTATATAGAACACATCAGCCTGCAACGCGGCCTGCAACGCCGGATCATCCAGTTTGGGATCGTGGGTCAGCAAAACCACTGCGGTCCGCGCATCCAGCCCCAGTTGAGCGACCGCCTCGTCTGGCCATTCCGTCAGAATGGTTTCACCGGGAAACCGCGCGCTGGATGCGAAGGCTTCTCGCGGATCAATGATTGCAGGATCATACCCGGCGATCCGCGCCATTGGCACAAGCGCCTGCGCAATGTGGACCGCACCCACGATGATCAGCCGCAGCGGAGGGTTGTGGACAGCCACAAAGGTCTTGCCGTCCGCTTCAAAACCGGACCGGTCCATGCGGAGCCTCTCGTGATACGCGTTCCGGCGTAAAGCCCGGTGCCCCGTGTCGATATTGACTTCATACGCGACGGCTTCACGCCCTGCGCGCGCCGCAACCAGATCGGTCAGCATGTTTTTCGTCAGAACCGTGCCGACAGGCTCGACCAGAACACGTATCGTGCCGCCACAGGCCAGACCGACGGCAAAAGCGTCCTCGTCGCTGACACCGAATTCCAGCAGGCGCGCCTCGCCTTCATCGATGGCTTCCATTGCTTCGACGATTACGGCACCCTCGACACATCCACCGGAGACCGACCCTTCGATCCGGCCATCTCCCCCGATCACAAGCTGCGATCCGACCCGGCGCGGTGCACTGCCCCAGGTATCGACGACGGTCGCCAGGGCCGCGCCACGGCCCTTGCGGAACCAGTTCAGTGCTGTCTCCGGGCTATTGTCGAATCGATCCATCGAAACCTCCTGGCGTTTCCCGTTCCAACATAGGCAGGTTTGCTGCAATGAAAAGTCAGCCCTGCGGCGAGGTCAGCAAGAAACCCATGGCTGGAAGACAAACGGATCCTTGGGGCAACCTGAAGGCTTCATCATATTCAAAAAACCCTAGGATTGATTGTTTTGGGCGCAGGTTTTAGCCTGACCCCGCATCTGGCAAGCTGCCTGATGCTCTGCCACTTTTTTTGAATCGGAGAGAAAATTGAAACGTATTCTTTCACTGGGGACCGCATTGGGGCTGATGGCCTCGACTGCTGTATGGGCTGATACATTCGAACGGTATGGAGAAGTCGAGGGCTGGAAAGTCTTTGTGGACAAGGAAAAGAAGTCCTGTCTGATTGAAGCCGTGGACAGCGCTGAAAACGTGGTTCAGATGGGGCTGACCGAAGACCGCGGGATTGGCTACGTCGGCATATTCACCAAGGAAAAAACCGATATCAAACGCGGTGAAAAAGGTGCGGTCGCAATCATGCTGGGTGACAACCTGTATGTCGGCGAAGGTACTGGCATGAAAGGGAACATCACCAAGGGTTATTCCGGTGGCTATGTCCTGTCGGACAACCCGCAATTCGCCGACGATCTGGCCAAACAGAAGGTCATGGTCGTTTTTCCGGAAAAGGAATTCGCCTTTACCGTCGATCTGACGGGCACCTACAAAGCCATGGAAATGGCACGAGAGTGCAATGAAAAGCAGCTAGGCTAAGACTGCTCTGAAAGCGCGGTCATCAGCCGCGCTTTCTCGCCGTTGTCGTCGGTCCGCGATATGACCTGGGCCAGTTCCTCAAGCGAAGCGATGGAATGACCTGCCCGAAAGCTGTCGACATGGGGCAGCATGGCCGCAATTCCCTTGGCCTTGGGTGCAAAGCCATCCCATCGCAGCAGGGGGTTCAGCCAGATCAGGCGTCTTGCAGAGAGATGCAGCCTCTCAATTTCCTTCGCCAGTGCATCCGGCTCACCGCGATCCAGCCCGTCTGAGATCAGCAGAACCACCGCGCCCTGCCCCATGACCCGTCTGGACCAGTCCCGATTGAAAGCGTGAAGGCATTCCCCGATACGGGTTCCTCCTTCCCAGTCCTGCGCCTCGGCCCCGGCGGCGGCCAGCGCTGCATCGACATCGCGCTGATGCAGGTGTCTGGTGATATTCGTCAGTCGGGTTCCGAAAGTGAAAGCATGAACCCTGGCCCAGCCCGCGCCGCGCGCATTCGAGACGGTGTGCAGAAAATGCAGGATGATCCGGCTGTATTGACTCATCGAGCCCGATATATCGCAAAGAACGACAAGGTTGGGCCAGCGCGGTCTGGGCCGTTGCCGGGCGATGTCCCGCATGTCCCCACCCTGCCGCATCGCGGCCCGCAAGGTTCGGGCCCGGTCGATACGATGACCCAGATGGCTGACTTGACCACGGCGTGAAGCAATGGGTTTGACCGGCAGAGACAAGCGCGACAGCATCCGTTTGGCCTGTGCGATTTCGTCGGTGCTCATCTGTTCGAAATCCAGATTTCGCAGTCGTTCTTCGGACGACGCGGTCTGAGAGGCATCAATGTCGAGTTCGGTTTCCTCACCCTGATCCTCGACTTCCGGCAGATCCTTTTCGACACCATCCAGCAGAGCCTCGGCTGCCCGCTTTTCGGCTGCATCCGCTTTGCGCTCCTCCTGAACACCGCGAATGGCCGGCAGCATCATGGACATCATGTGTTCGAGATAGCGTGGATCCCGCCAATACAGGCGAAACACCTGTGCAAACACGGTGCGGTGTTCCGGACGACTGACGAAACAGGCGTGGAGGGTCCAGTAGAAATCCTGCTTGCGGGTAAAACCGGCGGCTTCAACGGCGCGGATGGCATCAATGACGCGGCCGGTTCCTATCGGCAACCCGGCCTTGCGCAGAGCGCGGGCAAAATGGGTGATATTCTGCGCCAGTTTGGGATCATCGGGAATGTCGATCGGCAGTTGCTCGGCCATCACAATGCATGGGGGCGCTGCCCCCATACCCCCGGAGTATTTCGGAAAAGATGAAGCATCACGCCGGTTCGAGTGAGGCTTTGGCCTGATCCAGAATGCGTTTCGCCTCGGACCCCTGCAGTTTCTGGATATCGTCCTGGTATTTCAGGATTGCGCCCAGTGTGTCGCCGATCACTTCGGGGCTGAGATTGATGACATCCAGCGCCAACAGGCACTTGGCCCAGTCGATCGTTTCGGCGACGCCGGGCTTCTTGAACAGGTCCTCGGTCCGCAGATGCTGGACAAAGGCCACAATTTCACGACTGAGGGCGTCAGCAGCCTCGGGCGCGCGGGCATGCAGGATTTCGATTTCACGGTCGAAATCCGGATAGTCGACCCAATGATACAGGCACCGTCGTTTGAGCGCGTCGTGGACCTCGCGCGTTCGGTTCGACGTGACGATCACAATTGGAGGTTCCGGCGCTTTGATCGTACCGAGCTCCGGGATCGTCACCTGAAAATCACTGAGAGCTTCCAGCAGAAAGGCTTCGAATGGCTCGTCCGTACGGTCCAGTTCGTCAATCAGAAGTACAGGCGCGCCGCCTTCATCGGGTTGCATGGCCTGCAGCAAGGGGCGTTCCACGAGGTAGTCTTTGGAAAACAGTTCGGCCTGCAGGGCGGATCTGTCGGCAGCACCTGCCGCTTCGGCTGTCCGGATTGCTAGCATTTGCGCAGGAAAGTTCCACTCGTAAACGGCCGACGCGGCATCCAGCCCCTCGTAGCACTGCAACCGGATGAGCCGCCGCCCCAGACCGGAAGCCAGCGCCTTGGCGATCTCGGTTTTGCCGACCCCGGCCTCGCCTTCCAGAAACAGCGGGCGACCCAGTTTGAGAGACAGAAACACAACGGTCGCCAGAGACCGGCCGCAGACGTATCCCTGCGCGCCCAACATCTTCTGAACCGCATCAATGGATTGGGGGTGGTTCATCAGCCGATCTCCTTTCGCACACAAGGGCATGGTGCCGGTCTTGCGTCAACCCCACGGGTCTTTCTGGACTTACTGCGATCAGATGGTTCGACAAGGTCTTTCACGATTGCGACCCTTGTGCTAGCCGGGGCACATGACCGACAGCATCACGATCCGCCGCCCCGACGACTGGCATCTGCATCTGCGCGATGGCGCCATGTTGCAGGCCGTTCTGCCCGAAACAGCACGCCACTTTGCGCGAGCCATCATCATGCCGAACCTTGTGCCCCCTGTTGTCACCGGCGCACAGGCTGCAGCCTATCGGGAGCGTATTCTGGCCGCGCTGCCGGAAGGAATGAGTTTCGAGCCGCTGATGACGTTGTATCTGACCGAAGATACGGACCCGGATGATCTTGCCGCCGCCCATGCCAGCGGCCTGATCAAGGCTGTCAAGCTGTACCCGGCAGGCGCGACGACGAACTCGGCCTCGGGCGTGCGCGATTTCGACAAGGTCCGCCCTTTACTGGAAAAAATGGCGAGCATCGGTTTGCCGCTTTGTGTGCATGGCGAAGTAACCGATGCCGACATCGATATTTTCGACCGTGAGGCCGTGTTCATCGACCGCGTTCTGGATCCGATCCGTAGGGCGACGCGCGAACTGCGTGTTGTGATGGAGCATATTACGACGAAAGACGGCGTCGATTATGTCAAATCGAATGAGGCCGGACTGGGTGCAACGATTACGGCGCATCACCTGATCATCAATCGCAACCACATTCTGGTTGGCGGGATCAAACCTCATTATTATTGTCTTCCTGTCGCAAAACGGGAAGAACACCGCCTTGCATTGCTGGCCGCAGCGACCTCGGGCGATGCGCGGTATTTCCTGGGCACGGACAGCGCGCCGCATACGGATGCTAACAAGGAAATGGCCTGCGGCTGCGCCGGGTGTTTCACGGCGACAAACACCATGTCGCTGCTGGCGGAAATGTTCGAGCGTGAAGACGCGCTGGACAAGCTGGAAGGGTTTGCCTCGCTCAACGGTCCGGCATTCTATGGCTTGCCTGTGAATGAGGACAGCCTCACCCTGACGAAAGGCGACGCGGTGACCTACCCGTCCAAAATTGAGACAGGGGATGGCCCTGTGACCGTGTTCGACCCGGGCTTCCCGCTGCACTGGCGGGTTGATTAACCGTCAGGATTGATGGGCAGTTCGCGGGCGCGGCCCCCGGTGCGCAGCATCGACCAGATCGCGTCCGCGTCTTCGTGTCCGATAAGTTTGGCCGCCTTGCCGCGGACCCGGTCTTCGCGGTCCGACAGAGCCATGGGCGTCAGCAGATCATGGGTCGCCTCACGACGAACGCCATCGCGGCGCAGAAGAGATATCTGCGCTTGCGTTTCAGACAGGCTGTCATCGGCATCGACTGAAATCCGGTCTCGCAGGGACACGATGCGCGGGTCGGCGCAGGTTTTGGCCGAATAGCTTTCCGGCAATGCGGTATCGAATCCCAGCGCCTGCATCGCAATCACCGTTCGATAGGAAAACTTGGCACCCAATCCGGTGTCCGGCGACATCTGGTTACACACGCTCATCCAGCGCGGGTGCGTCTTGATCTTGATCTCGGCCACTTCGGGTTCCGCGATGTCAAGGTCACGCGCCGCTTCCAGCGCCGCGTGCAACCCGTGGCAGCAGGCATGGAACTTGTGGCTGACGGACTCGAACAGCCATTCATGGCCCAAACCATCGAGTGCAGAGACGATGTCGCCCTCTCCGTGATGAGTGGCGCCAAACCCGTACTGCCCTTCAAGCGCGGTGGAGTTCGGTTCAAACCCGCGCTGAACAAGCAGCGCCGCCTCGACACCGGCAGATGATGCCATACCGGCGTTATATGGCTTACCCATGGTTCCAAACTGCGCCTTAAGCCCGGCGGCGCGTGTCGCAGTAAGCCCCAGTGCTCTTTCCATTTGCCCGGCCTCGAAACCCAATATCCGCCCGGCGGCAACGGCCGCGCCAAACGCGCCCGCCGTTGCGGTCTGGTGAAACCCAGCTTGATAATGACCGCGTCCCAGCCACAGCCCGATGCGGATGGAGACCTCCATACCGACCAGCGCGGCCTCAAGAAGGTCAACGACAATACGGTCGTCCCATTCTGCCAAGGCCAACGCAGCAGGCAAAACCGCTACCGAGGGGTGTCCGATATGGGCAAAATGCGTGTCGTCGTAATCCAGCGCATGTGAGACCGCACCGTTGACCAACGCGGCCGCGCGCAAGGGCGCCGAACCGCCGCCGAACAAGCGGGCCTGTTGTAGGCCGGCCTCGGCCAGAACCATTGCGCGGACGGTTTTCGACACAGGTTCGTCCGCGCCCGCCCGCCCTACCGCGATCCAGTCGAGCACGGACAGGGATGTTACGATCCGGGTCTGGGATGAGGTCGAAACGGGGCCAGCGGCGAAAGCGGCAATCTTGGTAGTGAAATCAGTCATGAGCGCAGTCTAGCGTGCGCCCGTCTCCGGTAAAGCCTCAGGATTGGGACACTAGCCGTAAAGTTCGGCGGCCCGGGCTTCGAACGCGCGCACGATCCGCTGCATTGCTTCGTTGAATACAACGCCAATGATGCCTTGCAGGATGGCATTCTTGAATTCGAAGTCCACATGGAAAGCGATATTGCAGCCGCCATCCGGGGCGTCCTCGAACTGCCAGTCGGACTTCATGTATTTGAACGGACCATCCAGGTATTCGGTATCGATCCTTTTCTGATCCGCAAACAAAGTCACGCGGCTGCCAAAACGCTCGCGAAAGACTTTGAAAGAGATGACCAGATCGGCCTCCATCACCTGCGCTTCTCCAACAGCAAAGGTCTTGCGGACACGCGCCGCGGCACACCATGGTAGGAATTCCGGATATTTGGCCACATCGGCAACCAGATCATACATCTGCTGAGCGGTGTAAGGCAGGTGGCGGTTTTCCGAATGAATGGGCATGGCGTCCGGTATTTGCAGGTGACAATGGCGCGTCATGTCGTATGTTGCGCGCCAAAGATCAAGGGGGCAGCAATGAGCGACCGCGCATATGTGATAGATGAGATGATCTCGGCCAAGGCCATTGCCGCGCGGATCGAAGAGCTCTGTCGCGAGATCACCGATGAGTTTGGCGGTACGGACAAGCTTGTCGTTGTTGGCCTGCTGCGCGGCAGCTTCGTGTTCATCGCCGACCTGGTGCGGGAACTGGACTTGCCGATCGAGGTCGATTTTCTCGAGGCGTCATCGTATGGAGACTCGATGGAAAGCAGCCGGGAAGTGCGCATTCTCAAAGACTTGCGCGGCGCAATTGAAGGTCGGGACGTGTTGGTTGTCGAAGACATTGTCGACACGGGCCACACCCTGAACCATGTCACCCACCTGCTGCTGAGCCGGAAACCCAAACGACTGAAATCTATTGCTTTGCTGGACAAGCCCAGCCGGCGCGAAGTTGACTTTCGCTCGGACTGGATCGGGTTCGAAATTCCGGATGAATTTGTCGTGGGATACGGAATCGACTACGCACAGCGTAACCGCAACCTGCCTTTCATCGGCAAGGTTCGTTTTGTCGAGAATTGACCGAGGACCGTACGGACCCTCGCCGTGTTCTGCGCAGTTCAGGTGGGGCCTACAAGCTAGTATTCGGTGTAATATTTCAGGGTCTTTCAATCGCTGTATTGCGTGCTTGGCTTGTTGGTCAGGTAGTCCGTGACTAACCCCTGAAATGTCTACTGTACGAAAAGTCAATAAATTCAAGCAACCGAATATCAATGGACAATGTGCTCAACCGCAGACTACCCTCAGAAGAACAAAGGAGGTTTCTGCTAATGAAAGTGTCGTCTATTGGTCTTGTGGCTGCCTTTACAGTCGCTCTGACAACTGGTTATGCGGATGCAAAAGATAACAAAGGCAAAGCAAAAGGTGCGGACAAATCCGAAGTCCAAAAGGCGATAAAATCCAATAATGGCGTCGCTGTTCCGCCCGGGCAGGTAAAGCGTTACACGCGAGGCCAAAAACTACCGAAAGATCTGCAATTCGACTACTTGGATGACCTTGATGGCTGGAAGTTGAAACCGTTACCTCCCGGTCAGAGATACGTCCGCGTGGATGACGAAATTTTGTCGATCTCGGACGACACACAAACCGTCATTGAGGCCGTGGGAATTGTCAGCGATTTGGTGAATTGAGCGATCAACCAACCAGTGAGCGAATTGCAGCCGAAAAAACCGTGGCACCAACCGGGATCAGCGCATCCGGGAAATCGTAGTCGGGATTGTGCAGTTGCGGGTGATCCGCCCCTGCCCCAAGCCAGAACATCGCCGTTTTCGCCGCTTTGCCGAACTGCCCAAAATCCTCAGAAAATTTCTGCGGCTCGGAAGTAATCTGATAGGCCACATTCCGAGACGCGCAGGCGTCGGAAAGGATTTTGACCGCCTCGGTGTCGTTCGTGCACGCCTCGAAGATGTCATCATAGGTGATTTCGACCTGCAGCCCTGCTTTGTTTGCCGCTCGTCCGACCAGCGTCTCGGCCTCTTCGACCAGATTCCTCATCCGATCATCTGAAACGGTTCTGAGGGTCACCCAGATTTCCGCCTGCCCAGGAGCGACGCCAAAAGTCTGCTCGCCCAGGCTGGCATGTGTCACGGTTGTCAGGGCAAAATCATCGGTCAACGGACCGCCTGCCCCCAACCCGGCCAGTTCCGGCAACAACCAAGCAAGCGCACCGATCGGCGAAATCCCGTCCTCGGGCGCGGCGGCATGTGAGGTTTTTCCCGTCAGAACCACCCGCATACCGCGCGAGGCGCAGTTGGCCGAGCGCCGGCAAATTTCGACATGACCCAGCTCAAGCCCGGGCAGATTGTGCAGCGAAAACACATAATCCGGGGAAAACTCAGAAAACCTCGGATCGGCCTGATAAGCGGCGGCACCCTTTCCCGTCTCTTCCGCGGGTTGAAAGATCAGAACCACACGACCGGATTTTGGCGGGTTATCTCTGAGGTCTTGGGCCACGCCCAGCACCATTGCCATATGGCCGTCATGCCCGCACAAATGACCTTTGCCCGCGACCCGCGAAACGTAGGGCGCGCTCGAAAGCTCCTGAATCGGAAGCCCGTCCAGTTCGCACCTGATGGCAACACAGGGCCCCGGATGACCGCTATCATATACTGCTGCAACGCCATGGCCGCCGATATCAGTCAGAACACGACCCGCACCAAGAGACCGCAGCAGGTCGGCAACCCGCGCGGCTGTTTTTTGTTCCTCACCGGACAGTTCCGGAAATTGATGCAATTCGTGTCGCAGCGCGGTCAGGCGCGACAGGGTTTCAGGTTTCACCCTTGCTCCAGCTTCTTTTGGCGCGCGGCGCGCAGCCGAGCGAAGTCATCCCCAGCGTGGTACGAAGACCGCGTCAGCGGAGTGGCCGAAACCATCAGGAACCCTTTGCCATAAGCCGCCTTTTCGTAAGAAGCGAATTCTTCGGGCGTGACAAACCGATCCACACCGTGGTGCTTGGGCGTGGGTTGCAGGTATTGACCGATGGTCAGAAAGTCGATGTCGGCAGCACGCATGTCATCCATGACCTGCCGTACTTGCTGCTCGTCTTCTCCCAACCCGACCATGATGCCCGATTTGGTGAAGATCGAGGGATCCAGTTCCTTGACCCGTTGCAACAGACGCAATGAATGGAAGTACCGGGCACCAGGGCGCACTTCGGGATAAAGACCCGGGACCGTTTCCAGATTGTGGTTGAATACATCTGGCTTGGCCTCGACAACAACTTCCAGAACTCCCGGATCACACTTCAGAAAATCCGGTGTCAGAATCTCGATCGTCGTTTTGGGCGAACGATGGCGCACGGCTCGAATGGTCTGGGCGAAGTGATCCGCCCCGCCATCTTCAAGATCATCACGATCGACCGAGGTGATGACAACGTGGTTCAGTCCCAACTTCTCGACTGCATGTGCAACGCGCCCCGGTTCGAACACATCCAGAGTGTCCGGCCGTCCGGTTGCGATGTTGCAGAAGGTGCATCCGCGTGTGCAGATGTCACCCATGATCATCATGGTGGCGTGGCCCTGGCTCCAGCATTCGCCGACATTGGGACAACCGGCTTCTTCACACACTGTGACAAGGTTGTTGTCCCGCATGATCCGCCTGGTGTCGGCGTATCCTTTGCCACCCGGTGCCTTCACCCGAATCCAGCTTGGCTTTTTCGGCTGAGCGTTGTCGGGGCGATGCGCTTTTTCAGGGTGGCGTTGTTCGGGAATCTTCAGATCACGCACGGCTCGGTATCCTGACTTTGGGTCAATTTTCTTTCCCTAACATAGTCCGTATGGCCGATCTACACCACAGGTGCATAGCCGCCATGCTGCCAATTGATGCAGGCGCAGTATCCTCTAAGCCGATTTATGTTAAAACTTTCAATTCCAGTGGTTTCCGATGGCATCCGGCAACCGTGCAAATGCAGAATAACGGTCATTGATTGCGATTTAGAACTGTTTTAGATCACACCTCAATCAGACTTGAATCACAGGAATACGACTATGAAAACCGATGCAAAACTCCCTGACGTGACCTTCCACACCCGCGTTCGCGACGAAGCCGTCGAGGGGCCAAACCCGTTCCGCTGGGAAGACAAAACCACGGCTGACTATTTTGCCGGCAAGCGCGTCATCCTGTTTTCGCTACCGGGCGCATTTACGCCCACATGCTCGACCTACCAATTGCCTGGATTCGAAAACGGCCATGCCGACTTCGCCGCCCAAGGTATCGACGAAATTTACTGCATGTCTGTCAATGACAGCTTTGTCATGAATAAATGGGCACAGGATCAGGGCCTGAAAAACGTCAAGGTCATCCCGGACGGTTCGGGTGAGTTCACCCGCAAAATGGGAATGCTGGTCGACAAGGACAATCTGGGCTTTGGCATGCGTTCGTGGCGCTATGCAGCCATCGTCAATAACGGTGTGGTCGAAGCGTGGTTCGAAGAGCCCGGCCTGATGGATAACTGCCCCGAGGATCCCTATGGCGTTTCGTCGCCCGAGTCCCTGATGGCGCATCTGAGCGAGGCGAAAGAGCCCGCACTGGCCTAAGTCCGAAAGTTGAAAAGGCCCGCCCAAGTCGGGCCTTTTTCTTATTCGCGGGTCGCGGTCACGATCTCTTCGCCGACCTGTCTGATCACACCGGCCAGTTTGTCGAACCAGTCTTCTCCGGTTGTGGATTTTCGACGTACCAGCCCTACGGTCCGGGCCGGTTGTGGTGCCCCGAACCGCATGAGTTGCAGCCCCGGCACGGCCTCGGTTTCAGAACGGGCGGCCAGTTCGGGCATCAAAGTCAGGCCAAACCCCTCGGCCACAAGCCGCGACAGGGTCGCCAGAGAAGACGCGCCCATATTGATCAAACCGCTGCTTCTGTCCTGCCCACACACGTCCAGCGCCTGATCCGTCAGACAATGGCCGTCTTCCAACAGCATCAGTTGCGCAGTCTGCAGATCGACAGGTCGCAGGGTTTCCGGATTATCCGCCAGTCTCTGTACGCGGGCCGCGCTGCCTGCCAGCAGAAACCTGTCCTCGAACAAGGGCAGTTCAAACAATTCGCTACCGCCTGACGGAAGCGCCATCAGCCCAGCGTCAATTTCACCGCCCCGCAACATGTTCAGCAAGCGTTCGGTTCGGGCTTCGCGAATCTGAACGCGCAACGACACGTCTGCTGATCTCAGACCAGCCAGAACCCCGGGCAACAGATACGGTGCAATAGTCGGAATGATGCCGATCGACAGCGACCGGTGCCCGCCCGAGTGATCCCTTGCAAACTGATCCAGCCTGTCCGCAGCGCCAAGCACCTGGCGGGCGTGTTCAAGAACGTCCCGACCCAGCGGGGTCAGCAGGATGTCCCGGGCCTGACGTTCGAACAATGTACCGCCCAGTGTTTCCTCGAGCGTTTTGATCTGCACGGACAAAGCCGGCTGCGACACATGACAAATTTGTGCCGCACGCCCAAAGTTCCGCTGTTCTGCAACAGCCCTGAAATACTGCAACTGCCGGAGGGTGAAGTTCATAATCATTGATTATCACTTACCTCAACCAACACAAGACTCTCATATCGCGTAGACTGCCGATCATCCGATCATGCGATTGAGCCCGGCCTGCGTTTCATAGTGGCGTTTGAGACGTTGCAGCGCGATGCGCAGCACGATCTTTCCAGACCGGGCAGACCATCCCATACGTTTTTCGGCCAATTCCAACCCTTCAAGGTAACAACAGCACCGCAACGCCACATCACTCAAGCCCGGCCCTAGGTCCGACAGTGCCCGCTCGACGCGATCCCGTGCATCCGACGATCCGTTTCCAACTTGGGGGCTGTTTCCGAAAGAACCACGTCCACCGCCTGTCAGATACAGGTCCCAGTTCTGCGCCACTTTTGGTCGGATCTGGGCAAGTTCGAAGTCCTCGCGCAGACGCTCACCTGCGGCGACCAGTGTTTCGTCCAGGAAAAGCTTGCCGTCCCGATCGCGCCTGCGGGCCAGCGCGATTAACGGGCTTTCAGTGGCGCTATACCGGATTCGCCGGGCGCGCTCGGGCTGGGATGCAGTCGTGTTGCCCGAAGCCGAGTGCGCCTGAAACGACGCCTGCGCTTCGGCCATGCCAAGATCATTCCCGGCGCGGGCCTTGTTTTCCGCCTGGGCAATCAGACGGGTCAGAGCCGCCCGTCCTTGCGCCGTAATTCGGTACCGTGAAATCCGACCCGGGTTGTCGCAGTTGATCCAGTCCTTCAGCGCAAGCGCCTGGGCGATCCGGCAATCAACTACTGCGGTCCGGGTGGCAGCGCTGTTGCCGGTATCGCGGACAACGACGGCCTTGTCCATTTCTTCGGCGACCGCCAGTACCGCTCCGGTTTCGCAAAGCCTGCGCAAAACCCTGAGAGCTTCGCGGGTGAACTCCTCATCCCGGGCGGCGGCCAACCCCTCGGGCGTCCCGTCTGAAACATCGGAACTGAAACCAGGGCTGACTTTGGATTCAGAGAAATGTGTCTCGGCCAGAGACTGGAGCGCCGCGTCCACAAGGGGGTCATCCCGGCGCGTCTCGATCCGCCTGATCTGCCTTAGAATCGTCGAAGCATGGCACCCTGCTTTTCGCGCAATTTCTCGGATCGACCGGCCGGTTTCCGTGTGATCCAGATAACGTTGCGCGCCTTCCGGCACCCATGCCGGAACAGTGAAAGCCATGTTGTTTTCCATAGTCATTTGTCCTCGCCGACAAGAAATTCTGTCTAAGATCGCCCTCGGAGTATGAGTTAACCAATTCTAATTAGGGTTTCTTTCGTTACTTGTTCGTTAACCCCTGAAGGCGAAAACCAGATTTGATTCAAATTGATAAACACTCATGAAAGCAGCGTTGGCGCGAATATAGACAAGGCACCACGCGCTTAGGTTGTGCAACAACTGGCCTCGCAAAAACAAAAGTTACGGAGCCCGAGAATGCAGGACCTGATGACAATGATCACGACGCTACGCCGCCCGCGCCTGTTGACTCGCGCGGCCAAGTTCGGGGCGCAGGAGTACAACCGTGACCGGCATCTGCAACGTATTCTGGGATACGATCACTACCCGGAACCGGTTCGGCCCTTGTGCGATTGATGGATATGGAGAAGGAAGTAGAGGCGCAACGACAGAGCGATGACGCCGCCTATTCACTGGTGCGGCATCTGGATCTGCTGATTGCGATTTCAAGCGAGGCGCAGTTATTTCAGACCAGCCGCGCCTCGCAGTTTCAGTAATCTATCAGGTGAAGGCGTCCGGCATCGAGGCTTTCTTATTCGCCACATACGCATTCAGCGCTTCGTTGATTGCCGGGTCGAGTTGCGGCTGCTGGTAGTTGGCCAGCAGGTGTTCGACCCGAGCCGAGGCCAGTTGCCTCGTGTCGCGCCCACCTTCGTCTTCCCAGGTCTCGTAGGGCTTGTAATCCAGCAGGTCTGACTTCCAGAACGCTTCCTTGAAGTTGGCCTGTGTGTGGGCACAGCCCAGATAGTGACCGCCGGGTCCAACTTCACGGATGGCTTCCATGGCTTGCGCGTTTTCGTCATAAGCCACGCCTTTGGCCAGGTGGTGAAGAACACCCAACTGGTCAGCGTCCATGACGAATTTTTCAAAGTCGGCAACCAGACCGCCTTCGAGCCAGCCACAGGAATGCAGCATGAAGTTCACTCCGGCCATCAGCCCCATGTTCAGCGAATTCGACGTCTCATACGCGGCCTGCGCATCCGGCAGTTTCGAGCCGCAGAATGATCCGGCCGAGCGGTAGGGCAAGTTAAGCCGCCGCGCCAGCTGACCGGCACCATAGGTGATGTGCGCGGCCTCCGGCGTACCAAAGGTCGGTGCACCCGAGTTCATGTCGATCGAAGTAACGAACGCGCCGAAGATCGCAGGTGCACCCGGGCGGATGATCTGGCTGTAGGCAACGCCTGCCAGAACCTCGGCCAGAACCTGAGTCAGTGTACCGGCTACCGAAACCGGCGCCATCGCGCCGCCTACGATGAAGGGCGAGATGATGCAGGCCTGGTTGTTCTTCGCATAAACCTCAAGCGACCCCATCATCACGTCGTCAAAGGTCATCGGCGAGTTGATGTTGGTAAGCGAGGTCATGACCGTGTTTTCCTGAACGAACTCTTTGCCGAACAGGATTTCACACATTTCTACCGAATCCTGCGCGCGGCTGGGATCAGTGACCGATCCCATGAACGGCTTGTCCGACAGGGTCATGTGCGCCATCAGCATATCCAGATGGCGTTTGTTGACCGGAATGTCGGTCGGCTCGCACACGGTGCCGCCCGAATGGTGCAGCCACTTGGACATATAGGCCAGCTTCACGAACTTGTTGAAGTCTTCCATGGTCGCATAGCGGCGGCCGCCCTGTGCATCGCGTACAAACGGCGGGCCATAGACCGGGGCCAGAACCATATTTCGGCCGCCGATGACAACCGATTTTCCCGGGTCGCGCGCGTGTTGCGTGAACTGGCTGGGCGCGGTCTTGATCAGTTGGCGGGCTAGTCCGCGCGGGATGCGCACACGCTCGCCATCCACATCCGCACCGACCTCTTTCCAGCGTTCCAGAGCGGCGGGATTGTCGACGAAGTTAACGCCGACCTCTTCCAGAATGGTCTCGGCGTTGGTCTCGATGATTTCCAACGCTTCTTCGTTGAGAATCTCGAAGTTGGGAATATTGCGCTCAATGTACTTGGCGGTTTCGATCCGAACCGCAGTGCGCTCTGCCCGGCGGGCGGCTCCGCCCCCACCGCGACTCCGGCGACGTGCTGATGCTTCAGCCATTTGCTTTCCCCATACTCAGGTAATTTCAGATTGTGTTCCTATTTATCGTGACAACTGTTCGGACCATTGGAAGATAACGGCCATTGGAACATAAAAGCGACATAGTTTGTGCCCCGGATCAACGTCAGCTTTCGGTAAATCGAACCGCTCGAAGGGAATTATGAGATAGAGATGAAGAGGCCAAAGTGCGCGTTTCACCCCCGCGATATTAGAATCCCTGCCTCGCACGCCTGCCAAAGCTGATAGACCAGCAGCGTCAGCCCAAGGTGGCAAGCATCCCCCGTCATCATCGCAACCTGCACTTCCGACCTGATCTGCACGACGACGATGACCTTACACTTGCGAAATTCCCGTGCTTGGCCTATGGCGCGGACATGAGTGATACATCCCATGACCGCCTTCTGATCATCGACTTTGGCAGCCAGGTTACGCAGCTGATCGCTCGTCGCCTGCGCGAACTGAATGTCTATTGCGAAATTCACCCCTATCAGAAAGTCACGATGGAGTTTGTTCGGGAAATGGCCCCCCGGGCCGTAATCTTCTCGGGCGGTCCTGACAGTGTGACGCGGGAAGGTTCTCCGCGCGCGCCGCAAGAGATTTTTGACTACGGTGTTCCGATCCTTGGCATCTGTTACGGCCAGCAAGTGATGATGCATCAACTGGGCGGCAAAGTCGAAAGCGGTCACGGCACTGCGGAATTCGGACGCGCCTTTGTCACTCCCAAAGGGCAGTTGGATATCCTGAATGGATGGTTTTCCGACGGTGACGAGCAGGTCTGGATGAGCCATGGAGACCATGTCAGCGAAATTGCCCCTGGCTTTGAGGTGTTCGGCACCTCGCCCAACGCGCCATTTGCGATTACTGCCGACACCGATCGCCATTTCTATGCTGTGCAGTTCCACCCCGAGGTGCACCACACGCCCAAGGGCGCGAAGCTGTACGAGAATTTCGTGAAACTGGCAGGTTTCAGCGGTGACTGGACCATGGGCGCCTACCGCGAGCAAATGATCGAAAAGATTCGCGAGCAGGTTGGCGACAAGAAGGTCATCTGCGGCCTTTCCGGCGGTGTAGACAGCTCTGTAGCCGCAATCCTGATTCACGAAGCGATCGGCGATCAGCTGACCTGCGTCTTTGTCGATCACGGTCTGCTGCGCAAAAACGAGGCTCAAGAAGTCGTCGGCATGTTCCGAGACAACTACAACATCCAACTGATTCATGCGGATGAGAGCCAGTTGTTCCTGGGTGAACTCGAAGGCCAGAGCGATCCGGAAACCAAACGCAAGATCATCGGCAAGCTGTTCATCGATGTGTTCCAGAAACACGCCGACACCATTGATGGGGCCGAGTTTCTGGCTCAGGGGACGCTGTATCCCGACGTAATTGAATCGGTGTCTTTCTCGGGCGGCCCGTCAGTGACCATCAAATCGCACCACAATGTGGGCGGGTTGCCAGAAAAGATGGGCCTGAAGCTGGTCGAACCCCTGCGCGAACTGTTCAAGGACGAGGTCCGCGCGCTGGGCCGGGAACTGGGCCTGCCGCAGAGTTTCATCGGTCGCCACCCCTTCCCCGGCCCCGGCCTGGCGATTCGGTGCCCCGGCGAAATCACCCGCGAAAAGCTGGCGATTCTGCGCGAAGCCGACGCAGTTTACATCGACCAGATTCGCAAACACGGGCTGTATGACGACATCTGGCAGGCATTTGTGGCCATTCTTCCCGTTCGCACGGTCGGTGTGATGGGCGACGGACGCACCTACGACTATGCCTGTGCGCTTCGTGCCGTAACGTCAGTGGATGGAATGACAGCGGATTATTATCCGTTCAGCCATGAATTCCTTGGCGAAACGGCCACTCGGATCATAAACGAAGTCAAAGGCATCAACCGCTGCACTTATGACATAACATCCAAGCCGCCGGGTACAATCGAATGGGAATGACAAAAAGCCGGGTCCACCCCGGCTTTTCTGTTTATTTCCCTTTGAATTTATTGTTCCTTTTCAATCGCATGATCCACTAACATCATGGACTTGACGTGAACGGGACCAAAACTCAGACGGGCAAAGCTGCCCTATGGATGACGGGTGCGATTGCATCCTTTTCGTCAATGGCTGTCGCCGGGCGCGAACTAAGCCTGTTTCACGACACCTTCGAAATCATGATGTATCGCAGCATCGTGGGCTTTGCGATCGTTGCAACCGTACTGACCCTGACAGCCAATTGGCATCAGGTTACTGCCCAACGACTTGGGCTTCACGCCCTGCGAAATACGCTGCATTTCACGGGTCAGAATCTGTGGTTCTACGCGGTTGGTGTTATTCCGCTGGCGCAGGTCTTTGCACTGGAATTCACCCAGCCGATCTGGGTTATCCTCCTTTCCCCACTGCTGCTGCGCGAGCGTCTGACCGCGTTGAAAATGCTGTCCGCTTTGATAGGATTTGCCGGAATCCTGCTTGTCACGCGTCCCGGTGCCGCCCCGCTTAGCCCGGGTCTTATTATGGCCGCCGCGTCTGCTGTTTTCTTTGCGTTTACAACGATTACCACCAAGAAACTCACACAGACCGCACAGATCGGCTGCATTGTTTTCTGGCTCACCGCGATGCAAGGCGTACTGGGTTTTGCTGCCGCTGGTCTTGATGGCGAGATCGGGCTGCCAAGCGTGCAGACCGCGCCCTATTTGGTGCTGGTCGGCATAGCCGGCTTGCTGGCGCATTTCTGCATCACCAACGCGCTGGCGATTGCACCTGCCACCGTGGTCATCCCGTTTGACTTTGCCAGGCTGCCGACCATCGCCATCGTTGGCATGGTGCTCTACTCCGAACCGTTGGATAATTGGACGCTTGTGGGGGCGGCTGTAATCTTTTCGGGGATATTTCTGAATGTCTGGTCCGAGAATCGTAACAGTTTGGCAACAGTCAGTCAGGATAGTCGCAGCCAGTAACGCACCGTCACCGATTGACGTTAAAACAAACGAAAAGCGAGTATCCGCAAATCTTACTACCGGGGCTCGCTCTGCCATTCACTCAACCCAAGCAGAGCGACCGTTATGAGGCAAACAGGGAGGAATACATGAAGAGAGCGCTACTACAGGCGTGCATGATATGTGCCGGTGCATCAGCCGCGCAGGCTGGGGGGCTGGACCGAAGCGGACAGGGTATCAACCTTATTTTCGAAAAAGGTACGGTTGCTCAGTTCCGCCTTGGGTATACCGACCCAAGCGTCAGCGGCACCATGCCCAGCTTGAATCCCGCCACCCTGGGCCAGCCCGTTGATTCAGGCGATGTCGCCAACAGTTTCTTCACACCCCACCTCGGCTTCAAAACATCGCTGACCGACAAGCTTGATTTTGCGGTCATGTACGATCAGCCGTTCGGGGCGGACATATCATACGCAAGCAATTACCCGTTGTCATTGAACCCAATTCCGGGCGGCCGCTCCGGTGTTCTGGAAGCAACGGCTGATACCGACGCAATCACGGCGCTGCTGCGCTACAAGTTCGACGGTGGCTTCAGCGCCATCGGTGGTATTCGCGCTCAACGTGTTGAGGCATCCGTTACCGTTCCGCTCGCCGCCGGATATCAAGTGGATACCGATGCCGATATCGCGTTTGGCTATGTGGTTGGTGTGGCGTGGGAGAAACCCGAGATCGCGGCACGCGTAGCACTGACCTACAACTCGAAAATCAGCCATGACTGGTCGCAGACGGAATCGCTGAACCCTCCACCGCGCCCCCCGATCACACCGGGAACCGTGGCAACATTCGACACGTCGAGCGAGATTGAAACACCGCAGTCCGTAAACCTGGACTTCCAGACCGGTGTGGCGCCTAAGACCCTTCTGTTTGGCTCGATTCGCTGGGTCGACTGGCCTCAGCTGGTATATAATCCGCCAAACTATCCGCCGACCTCGAACCTGGTCGATTACGACGAAGCCACGTTCACCTACTCTCTTGGTCTGGGATATCAGTTCTCGGAAGAATTTTCGGGAGCTGTGACACTGGGCTACGAATCCTCGTCAGGCAATCCGGTTTCCAACCTGGGGCCGACCGACGGGTTCTGGAGCATTGGCCTGGGCGGAACGTACTCGCTTGAAAAGGCCAAGATCTCGGGCGGCGTTCGCTACACCGATATCGGCGATGCGACCGCAGACGGCGCAGGACCGTTGGCACGGGCAGACTTCTCAGGCAACAGTGCGTGGAGCGTGGGCTTCCAGATCACATACGCTCTGGACTGATCGCCAAGACACGGAATTGACCCCGCATGACGTGCGGGGGCTTTTTTTTCGCAGGATCCGGGTCGTCGTGCACGTCCGGACGTGCGAACACAAACCATGACTTCTCAAAAACACTTCTCCGCCCGCGCCTGGTCCGAACTTTGTCTGTTGGGCCTGATTTGGGGCGCATCCTTCGTTGCCATTCGTATCGCGCTGGACTCGGTGCCTTTCGTGACTTCGGTTCTGCATCGGGTGTTCTGGGCAATGCTGGTGCTTTGGGCTGTGGTTTGGTTTCAACGGCTTCCTGTTCCCCGTAACCCACGCGTCTGGGGGGCGTTTCTGATCATGGGTCTGCTGAACAATGCAATTCCGTTTTCGCTGATGGCATGGGGGCAGCTTTATGTGACATCCGGTTTGACGTCGATATTGAATGCCGCAACCGCCATTTTCGGCGTGATCGTGGCGGCACTATGCTTCAACGACGAACGTTTGACGCCAGCTCGTATCGTTGGTGTTGCGCTTGGCTTTGCAGGCGTCACCATCGCCATTGGACTTCAAAATTTCACAAGTTTCTCACTGCAAAGCACGGCCCAGATCGCAATTGTCGCGGGAACAGTTTCCTACGCTCTAGCCGGGGCATGGGCCAGGGCAACCCTGTCCGACCTGCCACCACAAGTCGCCGCGGCTGGAATGCTGACGGCGTCGACGATATTGATACTGCCGTTCGCTCTGTTTCTGGATGGTGTCCCAACGTTTGCCCTGCCGATTTCCGCATGGGTCGCAATCGGATATTACGCATTGATTGCAACTGCCGGGGCCTATCTGCTGTATTACCGGATCCTGGCGATGGTAGGCAGTGGAAACCTGATGCTGGTGACATTGATAATTCCGCCTGTCGCCATCGTGCTGGGGGCAGTTATTCGCGGCGAAACGCTACAGCCCAATGCGTTTGCGGGATTTGCCGTGCTGGCACTGGGCCTGCTGATCCTCAACCGCTCGGGTCCGCGCGATTGACGCCGCTCGCTGCCCGATTTAGCTAGGTTCCAAAAGGAACGGCGGGTCATGATCTACAATTCGGCGAAAGACTGGCGCGAGGCAGCGCGGAAAAAGGTTTTGTTCTTCGGCATGTCGGGCCTGGGCAAAACTTACGTATCGAACGTTCTGCGTGACTCGGGTGATTGGTTTCACTACTCGATCGATTACCGGATCGGGACCCGTTACATGGGAGAGTACATTACCGACAACGCCAAAGCGCAGGCGATGAAGGTGCCTTTTCTGCGCGACCTGCTGCTGTCGGACTCGATCTATATCGGTTCGAACATCTCATTCGAGAACCTCAAGCCCGTCGCGACATACCTGGGCAAACCGGGCGACCCGGAATTGGGTGGAATGGAACTGCAGGAATATCGCCGCAGGCAGGAACAGTTCCGGCTGGCAGAAATCCACGCCTTGCTGGATACCGAGTATTTTGTCGACCGGGCTCAGCGGCTTTACAAATACCCGCACTTCATCTGTGACACGGGCGGATCGATCTGCGAGTGGGTCGATCCAAGCGATCCCAGAGATCAGGTCCTGTCAGAATTGTCCGGTCAGACACTGATGATCTGGATCAAGGGCGACGAAAACCACGCCTCCGAACTGATCCGCCGCTTTGACAAAGCCCCAAAGCCAATGTCCTATCAGCCTGAGTTTCTGACCCGCGTATGGGACGAATACCTGACCCTGAATGACTGCGCCCCGACCGAGGTCGACCCCGATGCCTTCATCAGGTGGACCTATGCGCAGGCTCTGGCGCACCGCCAGCCGCGTTACCAGGCAATGGCCGACAATTGGGGCGTCACTATTCCCGCTCGTGAGATTGCGTCGGTCCGGGACGCCGGAGATTTCGACGAGTTGATCGAACGCACTCTTGAGACCCACCGCAACCGCACATAGTTTTCAAACTTACCTTGTTCCCGCAAAGGCTTGACCAGTATGCCAATCAAGATCCCATCCGACCTTCCCGCATTTGACGTCCTCAGCAACGAGGGCGTCATGGTCATGGCCGAGGATCAGGCAATGCGGCAGGACATCCGGCCATTGCGCATCGGGTTGCTGAACCTGATGCCGAAGAAGATTCAGACCGAAAACCAGTTCGCCCGCCTGATCGGCGCCACGCCATTGCAGATCGATCTGTCGCTGATCCGCATGACCGAGCACCAAACCAAGAACACCGCCGCCGAGCATATGCAGGAGTTCTATCGCCCTTTTCAGGAGGTGAAGGACGAGAAGTTCGACGGTCTGATCATAACCGGCGCGCCGATTGAACATCTGGATTTCAACGACGTCACCTATTGGGACGAGATCAGGGAAGTCTTCCAGTGGACACAAACCAACGTGCATTCCACTTTCGGTGTGTGCTGGGGCGGAATGGCCATGATCAACCATTTTCATGGCGTCAGGAAACACATACTGGACGCGAAGGCATTTGGCTGCTTCCGTCATCGCAATCTGCAACCATCCTCGCCCTTTCTGCGCGGATTTTCAGACGATTGCGTGATCCCTGTCAGCCGTTGGACCGAGATGAAACAGGATGAGATAGACGCAGCACCCGGATTGATCACCTTGCTGGGCAGCGATGAAGTCGGGCCATGTCTGGTCGAGGACAAGGCCCACCGCGCGATCTATATCTTCAACCATTTCGAGTATGACAGCGACACGTTGAAACAGGAATACGATCGCGACGTTGCCAACGGCACGCCGATCAATGTCCCGCTGAACTACTATCCCGATGACGATCCAACAAGGACACCGCAGAACCGGTGGCGAAGCCATGCGCATCTGCTTTATGGTAACTGGATCAGCGAAATCTACGAAACCACCCCCTATGATATCACTCGGATCGGTATGGAAATGACCGACCTGAGGGCCTGACGCGGGTCGATGCGTGTTGCCGTCATCCTCCTGACTGCCCTCGCCCTGTTCTGGGCCTTCACCCTGTGGCGAGCCGCGCGATATCAGGAAAGCGCAGAGGCCGCTTTTCCGCCCGAAGGGGACATCTTGACCGTTGACGGCATTGCGGTTCACGCGGTGGTCATGGGCCAAGGACCGGATGTGGTGTTGATCCACGGCTCCAGCGGAAACACGCGGGACATGACGGTTGCGCTGGCTCCGATCCTGGCACAAAGCTTTCGTGTCATCGTGTTTGACCGGCCCGGCCTCGGATACAGCCAAAGCTTTAACCCGAACGGCGAAACCATCACGGAGCAAGCCGAAATCCTGCAACGTGCGGCCGCCCAGCTTGGAGCCGAGAAACCCATTGTCGCCGGGCAAAGCTATGGTGGTTCCGTTGCATTGGCATGGGCAGTGACCCGGCCCGAGAACATTTCGGCACTGGTTTTGATCGCGCCGGCAGCCATCCCGTGGGAAACACCACTGGATGGTTTCAATCGGCTCGCCTCGACCACGACGGGGCGCCTAGCGGCATTGCCGTTCGTGTCCGCATACACGCCGGACTGGTTTGTCGAACGCGCATTGGATGAAGTGTTCGCGCCGCAGAAAGCCCCGGAAGGCTACGCCGCCCATTTCGGCCCCGGGCTGACGATGCGACCCGAGTCAATGCATGCCAATGCACGGCAACGCGCCAACCTTCTGAACGAGATCACTGAGCTGCAACCACGGTACGGAGAGATTTCCGTGCCAACCGAGATCATACATGGCACGGCTGACACGACGGTTGAAACCGACTGGCACGCGGAACCGCTGACCCAACAGATCCCCGGTGCGGAATTGATCCTGCTTGATGGAATCGGGCATATGCCGCAAGTGGTCGCCGCGCCCGAGGTTGCCTCGGCCATCGACCGGGCCGCACAACGCGCCGGTTTGCGTTAGGCTTCCGGCTAATCCATAGTCAGGTATGGATTTTATCGCGAGGTAAGGCATGGCCCGTTCGGACAAAGGTTTGATCGAAGACTACTACCGAAATGATGCGCCCAAAGACGTTCGCTCTGCGATCAAGGATGCCGGGAAACGCGAAATTCTGAATCCCTCTTTTCCCTACTCGGAAAAGATGAAGGGCAAGGAATACGATCGGCAGATGGAGGCTTTGCAGATCGAGTTGGTCAAGATGCAAGCCTGGCTGAAAGACTCGGATCATCGCGTGGCGCTGATTTTTGAAGGCCGCGATGCGGCGGGTAAAGGCGGCACCATTAAACGCTTTCGCGAAAACCTGAACCCGCGTGGCGCGCGGGTTGTGGCGCTCAGCAAACCATCGGATGCCGAACGCAGCCAGTGGTATTTCCAACGCTATATCCAGCATCTGCCCTCGGCAGGTGAAATCGTGTTCTTTGATCGCAGCTGGTACAACAGGGGTGTGGTGGAAAACGTTTTTGGCTTTTGCACCTCTGAAGAACGGGAACGCTTTTTCCGGCAAGTCGCCCCGCTGGAAACCGGGTTGGTGAATGACGGCATTCATTTCTTCAAGTTCTGGCTGAATGTCGGGCGCGCGGAACAGCTCAGTCGCTTTCTGGATCGCGAAAATGACCCGCTCAAGCAATGGAAACTCAGCCCGATCGATGTTGCCGGTCTTGGAAAATGGGATGAGTACAGCCAATCCATCGCAGAAACGCTGAGCCGCACCCACTCGGATCACTGTCCCTGGACCATCATCCGCTCGGATGACAAGAAACGTGCGCGACTGGCCGCCATTCGTACGGTGTTGCACGCGCTGGACTATGACGAAAAGGACAAGAGCGCGATCGGAGAGATCGATCCCCTGATTTGCGGCGGGCCGGACATCTGGGAGTCGTAGGCGTACGATTGACTGGCAAACATGGTGCAGTTGTTGGACGGGCCAGCCTGCTTACTTTACAAGTTATGACAACAAAAAACGCCTGAGGCCTGGATGACAAAACGCGGGTATCACCACGGAAACCTGAAACAAGCGCTGATCGAGGCGGCATTGTCCTTGATCGAAGAAAAGGGTCCCACCGGGTTCACCCTGTCCGAAGCTGCCAAGACGGCGGGCGTAACGCCTGCCGCAGTGTACCGGCATTTTCACGGCCGCGAAGACCTGATCGCCGAAGCTGCGCGTCAGGGGTTCGAGATGTTTGCCGATCTGATGCAGTACGCATACGACAAAGGCCAACCCTCGGCCTTGGCCGCGTTCGAAGCGACCGGGCGAGCATATCTGGCCTTTGCCCGCAAGCATCCCGGTCACTACATTTCGATGTTTGAAAGCGGTATTTCCCTGAACCGGACCCCTGAGCTGGCGATGGCCGCCAACAGGGCCAAGGCCGTTCTGGAAAAAGCCGCCAGTGAACTGTCCAAGCACATTCCGCCGGAAAAACGCCCGCCCGCATCGATGTTCAGCGCCCATATTTGGGCAATGAGTCATGGAGTCGTGGAACTGTTTGCCCGAAATACCGGCGCAAGCTCTCCCTTTCCGCCCGAAGACCTTCTGGAGACCGGCATCGGCATCTACCTGAGGGGGCTTGGCCTGGTTCCGCAGGACGACTGAACCCGATCAGAAGACCTTTCTGGGTTGCGGTACGCTCAGGCCGGACGTCACATTGATCAGGTCCATTTCACCCATGCCCTTGATTTCCACGAGTCCCAGATCCGAAACCTGGAATTCGTCAATCAACGCATACTTCATTTCTTCCGGAGCAACAATTTTCATTGGATTCGCAAAAACTTGCAGTCGGGACGCAATGTTCACGGCCGGGCCAAAAACGTCGTAGACGTATTTCTGGATACCGACGACCGACCCCACCGCGGCGCCCATGCCCAACCCGATACGGGCCTGCCATTTGTGGGGGTGTGTCTCGTTGCGCCGCTCGAGATACCTGAGGAACCGGACCGCGCAATGGGCGACAGCCGTTGCATGGTCCGGCGTCGCATCGGGCATGCCGGACACTGCAAGATAGGCATCTCCGATCGTTTTGATCCTTTCACATCCATATTGTTCCACGATGCGGTCAAATGCCGTGAAAATATCATTCAGCTCGCTCAGCGTGACTGTCGGGTCCGTTTTCGCAGCAAAATCGGTGAAGCCGACGAAGTCCAGCATAACCACCGACACTTGTTCATAAAGCTGCGGTGTCACAACGCCGAACGTCTTGAATTCCTCGTAAACCGCACGAGGCATCAGGTTCAGCAGCAACCTTTCGACCCGTTCCTTTTCCCGCTCAAGTTCGCGCGTATTGCGTTCCACCATGGTCGAATAGCTGTCGATCATGCTTTCTAATTCACGAATGCGGGTGATGTTCTGGCACTCGACCACCAGGACCTGCTCGGAAAGGCCATTGGCAAGGGAAACGGCCGTGGCAAATATCAGGGTCCTGCGTTTCGGCTTGATCTGCAACTCCACTGAATAACGCAGACCGGATTGTTTCACATCCTCCAGTTCTCGCATATCCAGGTCCGGAAGGAAGTCCATCAGGGTTTGTCCTTCGGCTGGTGTGCCGAACCATTCGCTGAAGGGTCCATTATAGAAGACAAAACTTAAATCCGAGGCACGGACAACAGCCACTCCTACCCCGATTGCACGCAGCAGTTGTTCATTGATTGCAAGAATACTCATGCAGCGTCCCGCGCCACGATGATAGCGCGCTTCCCTTCGATTGCAGCCAGCGCCGTTTTCACATCACCGTCCGACATTCCGTGCATTGACAATGCCTGCCCGAACAATTCGGCCATCTCGTCAAAGTCCGAGTGGCTGATGTTCAGGTTCCTATGCACCGCCTCGATCCGTTCATCACTGAACGACGCCGGTCCGCCGACCAGTGACGAAACGAACTTGGTTTGGTGATCGATCAGACGCGGCATGTCGATGTCTTCGAAGAAACCTCCGATTTCATCGGAGTCCAGCGCCATTTCGTAGAATGTCATTACGATACGGCTGATGGTTTTGAACCCGCCGTATTTCTCATAAATTGTCTGACCCACACCAATTACCTGCGTGTTAATTCTTCATAACACTGCAAGGTTATATCAAATTGAAAGTTTTGTTAACGTTTATGACCGGATCACTGATTTCAACGACATGAATGGCCCGGTATCCGTGGGCCTCAGACTCTCAAATCTTCGGCGCAGGGAATGAACCCTGCATAGCCGCCCTGACTCAGCAGACGCTCTTGCCGCCCCATTCGCCAGCGCAATTTTCGACCCGCCGCCTGCAGTTCGCGCCGAACCCGAAACCAAAGCGGCCCCTTGTCCAGACCGCTATTCGTTGTCTTGTCCTGTGACCGTTCGCTGACTTTGACAGTTTCTACCGTCTGACCCTGTTGCTTCGACCAGATCATCTGTACGCCAACCGCAGGGAACACCTGAAACATGCGCCAGTCGGGGCGCGGAATAGATACAAAATCGTCCAAATGATCTGAGTAATTTTCCGACCACGACAAAAGCTTTCGGCACCCTTCCTGTGAAAGAATGTACGCAGCCGCACTGGGTGCCATTTCCAGCATCGGTCTTGCCATGACACCACCAATGGTCTCCTGTGGCCCGAAACGCAACGGTTTGGGAGAATAGTCAAGCTTCACAAAATCAAAGACTTGGCCATTGGAAAGAATTGTCTCAATCACGCCTCCGGCGCTGGCAGACATTTCCACATCGTCCTCAAAAACCGCGGCGGCTTGCAGTCCCTGATCCACGATCTGTTTCCAGACGGCCCGGTGGCTTTCAAAACAGGCAATCTCGCTTCGCTTCAGGCCCCAACGACTACCGGTTCCCGGGACATATCCGTTCCCTTCAAGCGCCCCTTCTGCCTGCGCGTCCGTCGCACTGAATCGAATTGCGTTGCTCAACCCGGCTTTGGCGAACTCGGCCTCCATGAACTCCCGCCGCTCGGGAACGCGGTCCAGGTTGATAAAAAACACACCGGTCAACTGCTCCTGCCTCTGACGCTCCACTACCGTTCCTTTCGTTCAATTAGCGCAGGCCGGTCCTGCCTGATCCGGAAATCAACCCTGTACGCGGGCCACGATATGGCAGGCCGAGGATTCGCGGATCAAAATTCGCCAAAGCTGCCTGACATGCGCTTGCGTCTCCGCAAGATGGAATGCTGATACGCACGTTTGCTAAACAGCGTCAAAGGCAGAAGAACCCTTTCACCCAGCCCATCAATCACGACCAGACGCCCGCCCCTTTGTTCAGCGCGAACAACGTTTTCCAACCCCATGTCGCCCATCAGAATGTTGCCGCGTTCCAGATCATCCAAAAGTTCCATAAACTCGTCGTGCAGCGTACGGATTTTGTCTTTGTCGCCGTCGTACGAGACAAATTCCTGATACACCGTCGGTGCCAGATCGCCGCCCGGGCCGGTCATCTTTTCCACGACCAGCGCTGGCCCCGCTGATGTCGACGCGTATCCCATAAACCGGGCCAGACGCTCGATTTCGGGGCATCCTCGGCTCAGGGCGGCCAGGTACTCATTTGCCTCGCGGTTCCACTGCCGCAGATTGCCATAACGCCATTCAGCGTATCGCGGTAAAAAGTGACTGCGAACCGGTTTGTCCGTTCTGACCTTGAGCAGCGCGTTGTCTTGTTCAGGGTGCTGGAAAATCAGGTAATTGCGGCTTTTTCGCAGTGGTTCAAAAGAACTCAGATCGATCATGAAGCGTTATTCCAGTAGGTCAAACTCACCGCAACTGTCTTGCAAAGCCACAGCATGTGCCAGCCAGATATAAAAGCGCCGCTGTCTTGATACAATGCAGCATCCAGTCAATTCACCACTGATCGCCCCATCAATCCACGCGCGACCAACCGACATGACGAACAGTGATCCAGGGTGATAGGAATGGGGCTGGCGCCATACGTTCTCTGACGAACAGTTCGGCCTGAAAACGCAGACGCATCGTCCTACATCACGCTGTAACCGCCGTCCACCGGTATCGTCACGCCTGTCACAAATCCGGCCAGATCTGATGATGCAAGGTAAAGAACTGTCCCGGTCATTTCCTTTGGCTCACCCCAGCGCGCCAAAGGTGTTCGTTGGACGATGGAAGCACTGAACGTGTCGTTTGCCTGCGATTCTGCGGTCAGGTTGGTCCGGATCCATCCTGGCGCAATGGCGTTTACCCGTACGCCGTCACGCGCATAAGCGACCGCAAGCGATTTGGTCAGGCCAACGATCCCAGTTTTGCTTGCGGCATAGGCTGGCCCCGATCCGCTTCCGAAGTAGCTGTACATCGAGGCGATATTGATGATGCATCCCGGCCGTTTGGCCAATTTCGGGTACAGGCCGTGGCTTAGGCGATAAACCGAGTTGAGGTTGATAATCATGTTTCGATCAAACCCCTCGGGTGAGAGGCCTTCAGGAGGATCAACAAAGGTTCCCGCATTGTTGACAAGAACATCAACCTGACCAGTCGCGGCGACCAGGGAAGCTACCGAGGCTTCGTCTTCCATGTTCACCTGATGGTATCGGAAGGCGGAAAGGTCCGCCTGATACTCCCCGACCGATCCCCTTCTGCCGGTCACAGTCACCTTCGCTCCAGCGTCTACGAACGCTTCCGCGACGGCGAGCCCGATGCCGTTTGAGCCGCCTGTCACCATGACGTTCTGCTCTGAAAAATCCAGAATGCGCGCCATTACTCTCCTCCTATCCAAAGTAAGCCGCCGTCGGGATCCTGTGGGCCAGCATTCAGGGGAAACTCGACAGCAAGTCCTTTCAATCTGCACGCGCCCATTCCAGCACGGCCGTTCCACGTTTCCCTCCAAATGTCGCGTTCTTGCCACGAAGCGTAAGCCGATCTTTTGCGACCTCAATTTCCCGCTGCAAGGTCAGGCCTACAAAATCCTGCAAAACCGAGACTAGTACTTCATGATTGACCGTTTGGTCAGAGACTTGAAACGTACCGCAATAGGAGATGTGGCTTCCGAGTGCCGCTTGGGCGGCCTCGCTTGTTGCGGTCGAACTGTCCGAACCAAAAGGTTGTCTACCAGCCGACATCATGTGCACGAATACATGCCCGTCCTCAGAATAGTGAAGCATTCCAATCGGATCGGGCCCGTATGGTTCCTCGTGCGTGCCATCGTCGTAGTCAAAGCGATAAGCGACAAGTTTCCATGTTCCGAGAACAGACTTTTCCGAGAGCCTTTCCGAGCCGTTCATCCAAAAACTCCAACTTCAATGCGTGGATCGGCATCAAACGCCGTGCGCCTGACGCAGTCGACAAAAGCGGCCTTTTTGAATGGGTAATTTGTTATTGAAAGAAGGACCGCTGGTCAGTCAGCTGCAAGGATATGACTCGACCGAAATAGGTCAAACGAAAAAAGTCTGAATCAGCGGCTCTCAGAAGACGGCTGGATCTGGGCTTCGTTTGGTTTGTGGCGGTGCTGTCAGACGAATTCGAACCAGTCTCAGTTTGCCGCGGAAACCGTGAACCTATCCGGAACAAAGTTGACGCCACTCGGCGAGAGCGG